>CAZYBT010000041.1:0-4577 GCA_964645755.1 uncultured Rhizobium sp. | reverse complement strand
AATTGAATATACCAGTGTATGTAATGATCCGTCCAAGAGGGGGCAATTTTGTGTATTCTCATAAGGAGATTGATATAATGTTTCACGACATTGACGTCTGCAAAAATGCCAAGGTTAGTGGCATCGTCTTTGGTTGTTTAAATTCTGAGGGACATATTGACAAGTTACTGAATCAAAAACTGTTAGAAGCATGGAATGGCCCTGCAACATTTCATAGGGCTATCGACAGAAGTGCTGACCTGATGGAATCTGCAAAGCGAATTACGGATCTTGGTTTTGAACGAATTTTGAGTTCTGGGGGTGCTCTTTCAGCGGCAGATGGGATTGAAAATTTGCGAAAATTGCAAAAAGAATTCGGGAAACATATTCACATTATGCCGGGTGCAGGCATTAATTCAAAAAATGCCGTTTCCATTTTGAGGGAAACTGCCTGCACCAACATTCATGCCACCTGCAAGACCTATTTGCCGTCGAACATAGGCACCTCAAACCCAATTTTTGCCAATATGGATACCGAAATGTTCAGCGAGCGCGCCGAAATTGGCAGTCTCATCAATGAAGTCGAAAATTGGTTTAATCGACAAATTGGTTATTGAGTCAATTCGAATTTCTCAAAAGTGATAAAAAGTTAGTTTTGAGAAAATTACGCAGCCAATATGTCACAAAAATTATTACTAAAAGCCGATCAATTACATTGTAAACATTGCGGAATGGTCATCCCTCCAAATTCAAACGAATGCATCAATCCAAATTGTCCTTCAAAAAAACCCTTAACAGGTTTTCAATCAATCAACAAAGTGAAAACGAGTACTTGAGGCTTGAGCCATATTTTGCATCTGTAAAACTAATTGAAACGCATGCCCAATTGCTACAGGATTCATATAATACTAGAGAAGAAATTTGAGGTAAGAACTAAACTACCGTTTCAAATACACGTTACCTTGTTTTACGGTGTTTGCCGCATTGTTAAACTTGAAGAAATAGTAATACAGTCCCTCGGTGCAGGCTAATAATCGCAAAAAGACTCTAAATCAATCACTTGTGTTTGGAGCTTTTTATTTTGTTTTTTATTTTGTTTCAAAAAAATTAATCAGAAGTTATACAAAATTCTTTGTTTAACTCTTTCATTTTAATAATATTAGACTTTATCAGTACTTTTTCATTTTTGTTTAATTTTTTCATTATTCATGATTTTTTGTTTTTTGATTAAATCTTAAACAAAATGCATTTATTTCACTGTATATCTACAATTTATATTCAGTTATTCAAAACTTTTTTATTTTGCCTTTGTTTCTACCTTACACATTAAACTAAATTAATTATTTATGGAACACTTAAAAATTGCAAGCGATAATTACGTGGCGTTCACGTTCTTTATCGGCACAATGGCTATGATGGCCGCGTCAGTTTTCTTCTTCTTTGAGCTAAACAACACAACAGCGAAATGGAGAACTTCAGTATTGGTTTCAGGCCTTATTACTTTCATCGCAGCAGTGCATTACTACTACATGCGCGGCTACAATTTGGCTACTGGTGAATCTCCTACATTCTTCCGTTATGTAGATTGGATTCTTACTGTGCCTTTGATGTGTGTAGAATTTTACCTCATCACCAAAAAAGCAGGTGCTAAAATTAGCCTCCTTTGGAAGTTGATCTTCGCTTCTATCGTGATGCTTGTAACTGGTTACTTCGGTGAAACTATCGACAGAGACAGCAGTGTTCTTTGGGGTGTTATCTCAGGTGCCGCTTACTTCTACATTGCTTACCTAGTTTGGTTTGGCGAAGTGGCTGCATTGTCACAAACTGCTGGTCCTCAAGTTGCAAAAGCAACCCGCGTTTTGGCTTGGTTCGTATTGGTAGGTTGGGCTATCTACCCATTGGGTTACATCTTAGGAACTCCAGGTGGTTTGTTCGGCGTGCAATTGGTGTCAGATCCAGCTGCTGCTTCTCATTATATGGATATCGTTTATAACATTGCTGATGCAATCAACAAAATCGGTTTCGGTTTGGTAATCTATGCTTTGAGCAGAAACGAAGACTAATTCGAATAACAACAAAACAATATAAAATTTAGGTTTGGGCGGATCTCTCAAAGAGTGTAAACATTTGAGGATTCGCCCTTTTTATTGTCCCCCAAACCAAAACATCATGAATCAGCAACAGAACCATATTGCACATTACATGTTTATTGGTGCAGGCGCTTCATGTATTCTCACACTTCTCTCTTTAGAACAGAGAAACCTCCTTCACAACAAATCCATTGTGATTATTGATCCCGACAAAAAAAATCAAAACGACCGTACTTTTTGTTTTTGGGAAGAACCCAATAATCCAATCCTCAAACCCATACAACACCTTGTATCGAAAGAATGGAACAACTTTTCCATCAATCAGATACATTCCCCCAATCCCGAAAATTTACATTACTACCACATCAAAGGACTCGACCTCTACCGTGAACTCGATCGGCTTATTTTGGAATATAAAATCAACCGAATTTTCGAGGGCGTTTCTGACATTACAAACGAAAACAACATACTTACCGCACATACTGTTGAGCAAAAATTATCTGCAAATTATATTTTCGACAGCCGTCCCCCTCAATTCCATAATCCCGAAGCACATCAATCACATTTGTACCAGTCTTTTTATGGACTCTTTGTTGAGCTGGAACATCCAAAATTTGACACAAACACCATCGATTTGATGGACTTCAATGTCCCTCAAAATAATGAAACTCAATTCATGTATGTTTTGCCATTTTCTGAGAAAAAGGCATTGGTGGAACTTACACGATTCGGTGCGACAATGATTAGCGCTGAACATGCCACGCCCATCTTGAATTCTTATATCAATCAACGTTTTGGGAGTTTCAACACATTGGAGACAGAGCAGGGAAGCATTCCCATGAGCACCGCCGAGTTCAAAAACACCAACAAATACTCACAAATAATATCTATTGGTGCCAGAGCTGGCGCCATTAAGCCAAGCACCGGATATGCATTTAAATCCATGCTTTTGCATGCAAATGATATAGCAAACCGCATTTCCGAACAAAATGAGAATCATATAAAACCTATCGCGCGTAAAACGCGCTTCAAATTATACGATAGATTGCTTTTAAAAATCATTGAGAAGAAACCGAATTTGTCAAAAAACATCTTCGAAACCCTGTTTCTAAAAAACAACACATCGTTTGTGTTACAATTTTTGGATGAAAAAACCAGTATTTGGGAAGACATTAAAATTTTCAGCACCCTGCCATTTCAACCCTTCTTCAATGGATTAATCCACGACATAAAACATAGAATTTCACACAGTTACATTGTTTTCTTTTTCACTTTATTATTACTCTTTTTGCAAACATGGTCACCAGAATTGTGTCGAGCAGTTTCCCTAGCAGTAGGACTAATAGGTTTGTTTTCAGTGGGAATCCCACATGGGGCATTGGACCATCTGTTGGAAACCAAACAAATTCAAGGCCGGCCAAAATTCAGCTTTGTGTTGGGATATGTATCAATTGCCGCGGTTTATTTGGCATTTTGGCTCATCGCACCCACCCTCTCATTGGTCTTTTTTCTATTGTTTTCAATTTGGCACTTTGGATCAACGGATGTTTTTGAATGGAACCTAGATGCATTTCAATCGATTAAAAGTTGGTTTTGGGGGACATTGGTTTTTGCATTGATTTTATTTGGGCATTGGAATGAAACCCAGGAAATATTAGGTCACATGAACATCCAGCCTTTGAACATTTCGAAGGAAGTTTCGAAAACCATTTTTCTGTTGGTATCAATTGCATGTTTGATGTTTGGCATTTTGCAAAAGAGCAAACAAATACTGCTTACATCACTCATATTGATGGTTTCTGTTTACTTGCCATTGCTCACATCATTTGGATTGTATTTCATTGGCTTACATAGCGTAAGGGGCTGGCTTCACATTCAAAAAAGCTTCAATACCAGTCACACGAACATTTTCAAAAAGTCACTACCATTCACAGTGGGCGCATTTTTGCTTTTCATTGGATTGGTGATATCAAAATCCATGAACATCGATATTGCCTTAAGCGGCAATGTGGTAAGTTTATCATTCATCTTTGTGGCCTGCATCAGCTTCCCTCATGTGTTGTCGATGACCAAATTTTACCGCAGTTTAAGGGGGTGATTGAAAAGGCTGGTAGTTGTTTTATCTCAGAACTTGAACTGAGCCATTGAACGATTGCTTAATAGTTGTATATCCTGTGTTGGTGGTAACACCGATCAAGTAGGCATATATACCATTTGGCACCAACTGACCCATGTATGTACCATCCCAAGCGTCAACGCCATCATACACTTTTTGACCCCAAGCATTATACATTTTCAAATAATTTATTTTACATGAAGTACAAACAACTTGAAATAATTCATTCTTCTCAGGTCCTTGGCCGTTAGGAGTAAATGCATTGGGAATCCAAATAGGTTTGAAACATTTATTTTGAGGGGATAAGTGATATTCACGAACACAATGGTTACTATCGACTATAATACTCCCTAAAAATTGGACCAAAAGTTTAGTTAAAAAATCACTTAATT
>CAZYBT010000040.1:0-21709 GCA_964645755.1 uncultured Rhizobium sp. | reverse complement strand
CAGCTGTTTGTGAAGCGTATTATCATAGAACACCTTTATTGGTTTTAACGGCAGATAGACCGTCTGAATTGATTGATCAGTGGGATGGTCAAACCATTCACCAAGAAAACCTGTTTTTTCCGCATTGTCTTTCATTTCATGGCATTGAGGGACATTCAATCGATTTAATATCCCTCGAAAAAACCATCTATGATGCGGTGAAAACAAGCATATTTCCAGTTGCTGGCCCATCACACATCAATGTTTCGTTGCAAGATCCAATTTACGATGGACTTGAATTGCCATTTTTCGATGAACCAATACAAAAACCATTTGTGATTGTGCATGATACGCCAAATCCGATAGATCAAAATTTGGCGCAAAAAATCATTGCAAACGAACACAATATCATACCACAAAAAATTTTGTGTTTGGTTGGACAACATACAAAGTCGGAATCACTTGAGCAAGCACTTTATTTGCTTCAAAATAAAATTCCCGTGCTTACCGATATTTGCTCACACCAAACAACCTTAGGAATTAAACATTGGGATTTGGCATTATTATCTGGCGAAGTGAGCAACAACTTGGTGCCAGAACTACTGGTTACGGTGGGAATGGGAACCATAAGTAAACCACTTAAGCAGTTTTTAAAGAAGCATAAACCACGACACATCCATATATGTGAATTTGGATCTGTTGGCGATCCATTTGAAACTTCTCCTGCAATATTCAATCATCATGATGCAGATTTTTTAACTGCCTTGTATTTGGCAGCGAATGAAAGCACTGATTACCTCAAAGAATGGGAACTATTTGCATCAAAAGCAACCCTTCATCAATTTAAAGCCGGCTATTTAGCAGAATTTGAATTTGTTCAAGGCATTATGAAACATGTAAATAGAGAATATGTTTTGCATTTTGGCAATTCAATGAGTATTCGATATGCCTCGTGGGTTGGAAGTTGTGAAGCCGATATCTATTGCAATAGAGGAACTAGCGGAATTGATGGTTCTTTAAGTACTGCTGTTGGTTTTGCAATTGCCTGTCCGGAAAAACAACATGTGTGTATCTTGGGCGATATCTCATTTATTTATGATGCGCATGCAATGTGGACAAACCGGTTCCCTAAAAATCTTACAGTGATTGTCTTAAATAACGGTGGGGGACAAATTTTCAACTGGATTGATGGACCTAAAAAAGACCCAAGGTTAAAACCATTGATAGAAACTCCACAGGAATATCAATTATCACAATTGTGTTCATTCTATCAAATTTCGCATACCCAGTTAAATCAACAAACCACCATCGAAGATGTCATGACGCTGATTCAATCTAAAGTTCAATGCATCGAATTCTCAGCTTATGAATCTATTCATTGAATCATTAACATATTTGAAATTATGAACCGTTTAAAATTTTTTGTGCTTTTTGCAATTCTTAACAGCAGTTCGCTATCCATTTTTGCACAAAATGCAAAAATTAAATCCATATTATTTATTGGAAACAGCTATACTGCAGTAAACGATTTACCAAACTGGGTGAGGTTAATTGGCAGCAGCCAAGGAGATACATTTGAGGTATTCAGCCATACCCCAGGTGGAAGAACATTTTCAGGTCATTCAACCGATCCACAGGTATTGGATATGTTCCGACAAAAAAACTACGATGTTGTGGTTTTGCAAGAACAGAGTCAAATGCCATCTTTTCCATTAGATCAAGTAGAATCATCATGTTTTCCATATGCGAAAATGCTCGTTGATTCAATACGAGCGAATAACCCATTTGCGAAAATTGTGTTTTATTCAACATGGGGCAGACAAAATGGCGATGCACAAAATTGCCAATTTTGGCCACCAGTATGCACGTTCAAGGGAATGAATCAATTGTTGCGTGATCGATACATCACAATGGCTCAAAACAACTGCGCTTGGGTAGCACCTGTGACTTCGGTTTGGCGCGATATCAGAGACACAACCAGTATAAATTTATACCAAGGAGATGGCAGCCATCCATCTTTTGAGGGTACACATTTGGCTGCATTAACCATTTACAAGACCATTTTCCAAAAAAATGTATTGCAAAATTCATTCGTTGGTCCAATTTCAAATGCCAATCATATCAAAATGTGCAATGCTGTGAATTCCATTACCGCCGATAGTATCAGCAATTGGAAATACGATACCTGCACAGTGCCAGTTTTGTTCAAATCGACCTTCAAAAAGCATTTTGATGCAAATTATAGTATCGTTGCTGTAGAAGCCGTTAGAAAGGATCCAAGAGCAGATTATGATTGGTTCACAATAGAAAATAATTCTTGGCAAAAATTAAACTCCGGTTTCAAGTCAGATTCAGTAAAGATAAAGCAAACCAGCGCAATTGCTTTGATCGTGAAAAATGCATGTGGCACCGATACATTTAGCGTTCAATATGCTTACAATTCTATTCAAAACTTAAGCATTAAAAACAAAAATACCGTTAAATTAAAAGTTGGTGAAGCGCTTAAACTCACTCAAAATAAATCTATTAAATCGGTAAAAATTTATGATTTAAACGGACGATTGATGTTTTCTAAATTCTATCCATTGCAAAAGAACGAAGTATCTATTGATATACCGGATTTAAAACCTGGATTTTATGTTGTTTCAATGAACAACGAATCTGCACAGAGAATATTGGTGCAATAAGTTCATTTATAATTTGAAACGTTGAATGTCTCGGGCAATATCTTTTGCCTTTAAATCATCGCGCTTGTCAAAAGTCTTTTTTCCTTGTCCCAACCCTATTTCCAATTTGAAAATACCACGTTCATTTTCATACAGTTTGATTGGAAAAACCGTATATCCTTTGGATTTGATTTTCATTTCTATCTTACGCAGTTCTTTTTTGTTTAATAATAACTTTCTGTCTCTCAACGGGACATGACTATTATAACTTGCGAAGCTAAACTCTGAAATATGCATATTTTTGAGAAAAAGTTCTTGATCGTGCATGGTACAATAAGCATCACCCATGTTCACACTGTGATTTCTAATAGATTTTACTTCAGTTCCTACCAATTGAATACCAGCTTCATATTTATCTTCAATATGAAAATTGAACCCAGCACGTTTGTTTAGAATTTCTATTTTCTTTACTCCTTTAGCCATTTTTCACTGATTGAATCAATCTCTCAACTTTTTCTTTTTTCAATATTTTTTGACCTTGTTCTCCCTCGGCGATGATCCTGTCTCCAACTTTTACATTAAAATCGCAATCGATTTTATGTCCCTCCAATACTTTAATAGTTGCAGTAATTTCTACGATATCATCTAAAAAAGCAGGAGAAACATGTCGAATGTTCAAAAAAGTGCCGATTCCTTCTTCATCAATCTCTTTCATTTGAAGGACAAATTGTCGGCAGGCCCATTCTGCATCACGTCCTAAAGCAAAAGTGGAGTAAAAAGGGTGAACATTTTCTTCATTAAAACTAGCTAAATCCGATTCAATCACGGTGTGGGTGATGGATATTTTATCGCCAATTTGAAAGATTGACTTCATTAAAGTTGACTTTGAATATCGTTAGGAGAAATTTCCATATGAGAGGCATCATAAATACACACTTTATTTTTCACTAGAACCACTTGAGGAGATTCATGGAAAACACTCAATTTTTCTGCAATTGCATTCGATACCTCACGATAAGCAATTAAATCTAAGTAATAAAATTCTGCTGCCTGATAAAATTCATCGGTCAAATTTTTCAACCGATTTAACGCCATTGAACTAATCGAACAACGGGTAGAATGTTTAAAAAACAAAACGGGTTTTATGTCCGAGGAATCAATGACTTCGGTAAGTTGTTCAATGGAAGTTAAGGTTTTCCATTTGGAATCCATAACCTACGTTTAACGTGTTTTAAAGGTTTTAGTACCCATTGAAGGACACTGATTTTTGCGAGAAGATCCGCAAGAAGTGATAAAAAGGGTGGTAATTCCAACGAGTACGATTAACTTTGCAATTTTCATGTTGTCTAATATTTATTGCAAATTAAACAAATTTGACGCCAAAACAGAAGCGGTATCCGAAATTAATGCAAAATTAATCGTTGAAAACCCAAATAATTTGGCTGAAATGCAAAAAAAATATGGTGATTTTTTTGCGATTGCCCTAACACAACATGAATTAAACAGTAAAGCACAGAAAAAACTCCCTCAATGGATTCAAGCAGGATGCATCCTCGATAAACGGGCTTACGAGCAGAGTACGTCTGAAGAAATTGCCATTTGGAAAGCAAATTATTTTAAATGCAAATCACTGTTGAGTTTAACTGGCGGCTTGGGGGTTGACGATTGGGCATGGACAAAATCTGGGAGCAAGGTTAATTCTGTAGACATAAATGAGCAGTTAAATTGTTTGGTGAAATATAATTTCTCGAAGCTCAACATCGAATGCAATAGACATACCCAAACCGCCGAGAGTTTTTTAGAAAATCACGATCTCGAAGAATTTGATTTGATTTATATTGATCCCGATCGCAGAGAGGGAAACAGCAGAATAATGAGTCGGGTTGACATGTACAGCCCAAACATATTCAACATCATTGAAGAATTTCCGAACCAAACCTTTTTACTCAAACTCAGCCCCATGGTGGATTCAGATTTTTTGGTTAATAAGATCCCAAGATCTATGGATTTTTATTCAGTAGTTCATGGGGTTGAGGTTAAAGAATTATTGGTATTCCTGCATCGTTCTGGCATCAATGTCCCTCAAAAAAAAGAAATGGTACATATCAGTAATGGGAGATCTTTTTATTACAGTGAATTAAATGCCCAAGTTGGAAACGAAGTACTATTTTTCGAACCAAACTCAGGTCTTTTTAGTTTAAAACTAAATCGTGAGTTGTCAAAATTTGAGAGTACAGATTCGGTGAATGAACAGCAAACTTTTTTCACGACAAAAATATTGTTTCCAAAGGAACTTGGTAGGTTATTTAAAATAATTTCCGAAAACGATTTAGAAGGAAGTTTAAATCAGATTGGCAGGACTTTACGCAAGAAATATGGAGTTGATGGAGTGAGTATTACTGCGCGAGAATGCAAAATTAGCACCGAAGAAATTAGAAAAAGCTTGAGATTTAAAGAAAGTGATCAAATCTTTTTAATGATCACAAAAAGTCAAAATATTTTCAAAGCTTGGCTTTGCGAAAAATTTATTTATTCGAACTAACCCTACTCACATAATCTTCTAAGGCACCCACCATGCTCGGAATTCCAGGAGCTGGGGCTGAGATATCTAAAATGAGATTGTGTTCTGCAATTGCAGCTTGAGTACTTGCCCCAAATCCTGCAATTCTTGTTTTATTTTGGACAAAATCTGGGAAGTTATCATATAAACTTTTGATGTCGGCAGGACTAAAGAAAACGAGAATATCGTAAAAAACTTCTTTCAGATCGCTCAAATCAGAAGAAACAGTTCGGTAAATGATGCATTCGGTAAAATCAAAACCATTTTCGTTGAAGTAGTCTGGAATACTTGGTTTTCTGATATCTGAGCAGGGGAAAAGAAACTTTTCTTTTTTATGATTTTTAAACAGTGTCAAAAAATCTTTTTCGTTTCCTTTTGATGTAAACATTTTACGTTTTCTGGGCACAATGTACTTCTGAACATAATTGGAAACATTTTCGTTGATTGAAAAGTATTTTGTTTCAACCGACATTTCAATTTTCATTTCGTTTGCCAACGAGAAAAAATAATCCACTGCATTTTTTGAATTAAAAATGACAGCGGTATAATCTGCAAAATTAATTTTTTGCTTTCTAATTTCTTTTGGGGTAAGAGGCTCTATGTGAATAAACGCACGGAAATCGATGGTGAGTTTGTGTTTTTTTGCAAACTCCTCATATACATTTTTCCCCGGATCAGGCGGTGGTTGAGTAATGAGAATACTTTTAACTTTGGTCTCTCTTTCGGCGGTCATGTTTATAAAGTACTTTTAATAAATTTGAAAAGTAAAAAATATGGAATTGCTTCCAAGGTGCAAAAATACAAAATTGAAACGAAAGAACGATAATTATCTTGAAATAACCCTAATAATTGAATGACCAAACGTGCTGAAATCCACACAATTAAAACCGATAAAACAATCAAAGACAATTGAATATCCTGCAGTTTGGAACCATTGTAATACGTAATCAAAAAGATAGGCAACATGAACAGTGAGAATGCAAAATTCACGTTTATTTGTCTTTGTATTTGACGTTTCCAAAGTTCAGCAATTTCTAAACTCGAGGTAAATGCAAATTGAACCAGATAATGCAGTCCGAAAACAGCCGAAATAAAAACAAATGCCAATAAATAAGTTACAAAGCCGTTCAACCTTACGTATTCAGAGGTAATGATATACAGCAAAACTCCTTGACAAAAAACCAACAATCCAATGAAATATGCGTGGATGGTTCCCGCAATGCTACTCACCTTTTGTTCTCTGATTAAATCCTCGAAATAATATTTTTTAAGAAAGCTTTTAAATCTCAATTCCATTTGTTTCGAGAATACCGACCGATAGTAAATGAAATACAATATGATAAAGATACTCAATCCAAAAAACCAAAATCGTCCTCGCGCAACTCGCAGATAAGTTTCATGGATAAACGGATTAAATGGATCGGGAGAAACCGCTACCCTATTGGTTGGCAGCACAATGGTAGTAGGTGCATACAGAATTTTTCTGAGAGAATCTTTCAAAAATGAATCACGAAACAAATACGCATTGTATTCGGCCCATGACATTCTGTAACTTCCTGAATCAGTTGTCATTACCGCGCCAACATTGCCAGTATCAAGGCTTTGAGAATATAATTGACTCGATGAACACAACAATGTAATTGTCACAAAAACCAATAAACAGATTTGTTTCAATTTAAAATACATTGTGATCATTTTGATTGCAAAAATAACTCATTCTGATTGAGATTGAACGACCGGCGTAAAGAAACTTTTTTTTGAATTGAATTCAACATTTTGTGGTAATTTGCGAACACATTGGCTGGTATTTATCTCCATATCCCTTTTTGCAGAAAAGCATGTTCATATTGCAATTTTCATTTTAGCACTTCTTTGAAACGGAGCGATGAAATGGTTAACGCCATGGTATTGGAAATAAATTCCAGGGCAAATGAATTGAATCATCAAACCGTTGAAACCATTTATTTTGGAGGAGGCACCCCGTCGTTGCTCAATTCTGAACAACTCAATAAAATTTTTAACGCCCTCAAAGATAATTTTGATTTGTCACATGTTCAAGAAATAACCTTTGAAACGAATCCAGAGGACATTACAGATGAAAATTTAGAACTTTGGAAATGCCACAATATCAATCGCTTGAGTATTGGAACCCAATCTTTGAGCAACCAAGAACTTCAAAAGATGAACCGCAACCACTCTGCTGAAGAATCCAAACTAGCTATATCAAAATCGCAAAAAGCGGGTTTTGATAAAATCACCATAGATTTGATATATGGCACGCCATGGAAATCTGATGAAGAATGGATGTCGGAATTAGATTGGGCACTGAGTTCAGGCATTCAGCATTTATCGGCTTACGCTTTAACAATTGAACCCAAAACTTTACTCGCACACCAGATAAACGAGCAAAAAGAAATTGTCCCTCCAGATGAAAAAACAATCAACCAATTTTCGATTTTACAACAAAAAATTTCAGAGTTTGGTTGGGACGCTTATGAAATCAGCAATTATTGCCTTCCAGGATGCGAAGCAGTTCACAATAGCAATTATTGGGCGGGTAAAAATTATTTGGGAATAGGGCCTTCGGCACATTCTTTTGATGGACGAAAAAGACGTTGGAATGTTGCAAATAATGCAAATTACATTCAAAAAATAACTCATCGTGAAATTTATTTTGAAGAAGAAATTTTAACTCTTGAAAACAAAGTAAATGAATTTATTATGACTCAGTTGAGAACTAAAAAAGGATTAAATTTCTCAGATGTGTTATTCATTTTTCCCGAATGGAAAAATAAAAACCAGAGGTCAATTGATCGATTTGTAAATCAAGAATATATGATTCAAACGATAGATGGAATAATGCTTACCTCAGATGGAAAAATGATATCTGATTATATAATTTCAGAATTGATGATATAAAAATTGATTCTGAGTCATAGAAATGACATAAAAGAAACTTTAATTTTATCTTTCACAACTCAAATTCGATTTTATTCGTCTATCTTCGCGAACGCATTTATTTCTACTTAGTTAGATTAAAAAAAGACCCAAAATGAAAAAAATCTACCCATTATTTTTTGGAATACTATCATTTTTTGCTGCTCAATCTTTATCTGGACAAGGTACCACGTCAAAAGTAGATTGGACCTATGTTTCAAATTGTTTAAAGGTTGAAGCCAAGCCTACATATTTCGATAGTTCATGCACTTCAATAACTTGGGTTATTGGAAGTTCAAGCTCCACCAGTTATTCGGGTAACTATTTATCGCATACATTTTCTTCCCCGGGAAAATACCAAATTTGCATGAAATACACGAATAAGTGCACAAAGTGGGATACCACGATTTGTAAAACGGTTGCTGTAGATACATGTCCATGCAGCTTTACCCCTTATTTCACTTTCACGAAAGACACATCTAATTGCTTTATATACAAATACATGGCCTATCCTGCCAATAGCAATACATCGGCTAGTGGGAAATACACATATTTATTTGTTTGGGGAAATGGCACAACATCAAGTAACCGAGATGGAAGCTTCACTTTTTCAAAAAGTGGTACTTACAAAATCTGTTTGAAAGTAAAATATACATTGTCGAACGGAAACTATTGTATCAAAGAATTTTGCAAAACGATTACCGTAAATTGTGGTAAGAAATGTACATGGAATACACCGAAAATATCTTATACGAATCAGTGTAATGCATACCGATTTACAGCAACCGATCAAAATGATTCTTGCGTTTATTACAAATGGTCTATTGATTCAGGAATAGCCAATTATACATCATATGGTACCGTGGCAGAATATAAATTCAAAACCAAAGGGTATCACAAAATAAAACTTACTTATTACAATTCATGTACAGGCTGCGACACAACACTTGTGAAGTATATTTATGATACTTGCATGACTTATTGCAATTGGGAGGGAGCTGGCATGAGTTATTCTAAAACAAACTGCTACACGTACAACTTTGAAGCTAATTATATCAAAGACACTTGTGTAACCTATACTTTCTTAGTGGGGAATAAAATCATCGGCTCGAATAGGGTCAATAGTCTTTATTTTACTGCCAATGGAACATATGCTGTAGGTTACAGATATTACAACAAATGCAATGGTTGCGATACAATCTTATGGACAAAATTAGAAATTAATTGTTTTAAAAACACCTGTAGTTGGCCATCGAATCTTGGATATACCGTTCAAAACCTCTGTCCATACATCAAAATAACAGCAAACGATTTATATGATTCTTGTACGGTATACAAATGTTACATCAACGACACCCTAGTTCCTTATTATGGTGGATCGAACAGGATTTTTGCTCATAAATTCAACAGAAATGGCACTTATAAAATTTGCCTAAAAATCAGCAATCCATGCAATGGATGTGATACGATTTTATGTAAAACATACACTGTAGATTGTATTAAAACTTCAAAATGCACATGGCCAAGTATTACATGGAATTACAGTAATAATTGCAGAAAATATACATTTGAGGCCACCAACATGAATGATACTTGTATCAAATATTACTATAAAGTTGGTTCTAACAATGGAACAATCACAACCTTAACGGGCAGACTTGCCACACACGAGTTTGCGAGTAATGACACTTATCAAGTTTGTTTGTGGTTAAAAAACACTTGTGCGAACTGCGATACCATGATCTGTAAAACCGTTGTTGTGAATTGCACAACAACAAAAAAATGCAATTGGAACACTCCTGATTTTACTTATTCTAGATCGAGTATTGATTCTTGTCTCTATACATTTGAAGCTAAAAATTTAAATAATCCTTGTATCACATACAAATGGTATTTCGGAGATTCTTTGAATACAACAATACTTACTGGGAGATTGGTGCAACACAAATTTGGGGAGTCAGGACTTCAGCATATTTATTTGATTCTCAACGATACCTGTAACAATTGTGACACGTTTGTACACAAAGAGATGTATATGAATTGTTGGGGTGTAAATACAAAGAATCTATATAATCATAAAACTCAAATCTACCCGAATCCAGTTCATCAAAGTTTCAATATCGAAACAAACGGAGAGGCAAAAATCGTGATAATAGATGCTCTTGGAAGAGAAATGGGTCAATTCACTAAAAAAGAAACAACACTCACTATTGATTGCGAAAAATGGTCACCGGGAATCTATTTCATTCATTTGAATGATGGCAATTCAACCGAAAAATTGAAAATCGTCAAACCATAAATTAAAAAATCAAGGCCTTCAAAATGAGGGCCTTGACTTTTATGACAAACATCATTTTTTTTATCTAAAGAACGTCGTATTTTTGAATCAAAATAAAACCTCATGGAAAGAAAAACTAACAATAACATTTTAGTCCCTACCGATTTTTCTGATGTAGCGGAATGCGCTGTTAAGCATGCCATTAAAGTTGCTCAAGCATATAAAAATGAAATTACCTTATTGTTCATCATGGAAGAAGGTATTTTAGGTGGTTTATTTTCAGGATCGCAATCTGACGTCATGAAAGATGCAATTCTAACAAAATTAAAGTTGAGAGCTGAAGAAATCACCAAAGCAACAGGTATCAAAGTATCTACGCGCATTGGAAGGGGCAAAGTGTATAAAGCTGTTTCAGAAATTGCAAATGATGAGAATTTTGATTCAATCATTATGGGAAGTCATGGAGCAAGTGGGTTAGAGCAAATTGTTGGATCCAATGCTTCAAGAACCATTCAATATGCGGAGGTTCCAGTGGTTGTTGTAAAAAATTCAAATATATCACATAGTGGTTATTCCAAAATAGTTATGCCCATAGATCTCACCATCGAAACTCGTCAAAAAGTTGATTGGGGAATCCATGTTGCAAAAAAATTCAATTCTGAAATTCACGTGGTTTACTCAAAATCGAGCGATGAGTACCTCGATAGAAAAATTCAAAACAATATTGCGCAGGTTGAGTTTGATTTAAAATCGAGCAACGTAAAATACACGATCTACGAATTTAAAGATGGATTGATGGATAATTTTGCCACAGAAATTCACAACTATGCGAACATTGTAAATGCGGATCTCATTTTGGCAATGACTCACACAGAAAAAGGAATTTCTGAAATGCTCATTGGTACCTTAACGCAACAATTGGTAAACAGATCCAGCAATGTTGCCATCATGTGCATTCATCCTAGAGAAACAGCCTTCAATTACGATTATTAATCAGATATACGCATAAAAAAAGCGGCATACTTTGTATGCCGCTTTTTTATTTTAATTGATTTTTAGAAATCGAATATCACACCAATTGTTGGCAATACCGTTCCTGAACTGTTTGGTAAATAATCTTTTGAATATGATCCAGGATTACTTGGATCTTGAATTAAATTTCCTGAGTTGTCTTGTTTGGCAATCAATGTATTGGGTCCTTCATACTTAAAATTGAAGAAATTTTGAATGTCTAAATACAAGTTCAAAGACCATTTTTTCTTATACCAAACTTTATCAATCCTGAAATCAAACTGATTAAAGTTACCTAATCGCATAGCATTCAATCTATTATAATCAGGAATTGCAACTCCACGAACGTTCCAATTCGATACATTCATTGATGTAATTTCATCGTTTGGAGTATACGGCCTGCCTGTAACAAATCGCCATTTACCCCCAATTTCCCAGTTCTTCTTAAGTTTTTTACCAACCACCATACTCAATGTATGTCGGCTATCCCAAGCACTTGAAACCAAATTGTTATTTTTATCGGCAAATTGACTCCATGCCAATGTATAGCTCAAAATTCCGTACAAACCGCTTCTCGATCTCTTTTGGATGAGGAACTCGGCTCCGTAAGCCAATCCTGTTGAACTTGAAGACACAGGCTCATTGCCTACAACAGCAAAATCTGCACCCAAATTGCCCAAGCTAATACTATCATTCAATGCAAAAGGATATTGATCATAAACTTTATAAAATCCTTCAAGTGTGATTTTAGTTTCTTGTCCTTGATTGTATTGAAATCCTGCTGAAATCATACGATTTCGGATATATTTCACCCTACTTTGGTTGGCAAATTTCCCAGAAGAATCTTTGTAACCAAGAACGGTATATGCTGGTAATTGAAAAAACTGACCAATATTGGCATTAAAAAACAGCTTCTCTTTTACTGGCACAGAAATAGATGCGGAAACAGTTGGTTGGAGAAATAAATTTCTCGTGTTTTCACCATAACTAGATCCGTCGAACCTAGTTGCCAATGAAACCAAGGTTCCATTGCCAATTGTACCAGATATTCTGCCAAAAGCGCTGTATTTGAATGTTTCCATTAAGCTGTTAAAAGAAAATTCAATGGGCTTGGGTATGTATGGTTTTATGACTTTGTTGTATGATTCTACACTGTATTTAACATATTCAAGCCCTCCTCCTGTCATCCAATTCCATTTTTGAAACTTTCCAGAGTGTTCTATTCTCAATTTATTTTCAGCCTCTCTTGAAATAAATTTCAAATTTAAATTTGATTGAACTGTTTCATCATTATTGAGATACTTAAAGGTTTCATTATTCAACATGTTTCTACTCAAAAATACTTGTGTTTTATTTTTTTGTCCATAATGACTATATACTGCTCCAAATGTATAATTCCATTGGCTGTAACTCGGCAAATAACCCAGAATGTATTTGTTCGATCTGAGTTTCACTGAATCCGTTATGCCATCGTTTACACCAACATTGAGTTTGAAAAAATCTACCGCTCCAACAGTTACAAATGTGAGATTGTCTTTCCCTTTCAACTGTATTTTCAATTTGCCTTGATAATCAATAAAATTTGGCAAAAAAGGTAGTTTCAACAACGTAAACAACCCCTGTAAATAGCTTTGACGTGCGGAAAAGATATAACTTATTTTTTTGCTCTTTCCGATTGGTCCATCGGCCGTAAAACCTAAATCTGAACTACCAACAGTGAATCTGTACTTGGATTTTTCAAGATTTCCATCAATTTGTTGAAAATCCATAACCGCACTCAACCCGTTTGCAAAATTTACCGGAAATGCACCCGTATAAAAGTTCACATTTTTAATAAAATTTACATTCAACAAACCTACAGGACCACCGGTGCTACCTTGTGTTTGAAAATGATTGATTATCGGAATTTCAATACCATCTAAATAGAACTTATTCTCGGACGGAGAACCGCCTCTAATAACCACATCATTCCTAAATCCTGGAATTGAAATAACACCCGGCAAGGATTGGATGATCTTTGATATATCGCGATTTCCACCTGGATTTTTTTCAATTTCTCGAATCGACAATTCCTGGGATGATACTGGGCTCTCAGCGTTTCTTTTTTGGAGGGACGATTTTTTGATTTCCACCGCACCCACACCTTGTGCCAACGACTCCATTTCAATCAACACCGCATTTTGCTTATCAAAAGTAAATAATTGTTCATAACTACTCGCATTTTTGTATCCATCTAATTCGGCATAAACACTGTAAAATCCAGGTTCTAATCCGTTCAGTTCAAAATTCCCCAATTCATTGGTTGTGGCTGAAATGTTCGATCGATTGATCGTTAACTTTGCGCCGATCAATGGTTTGTTTGTGACGTTATCTACAACTTGTCCTTTGATTGTAATGGTTTGCGCGTCAATGTCCCCCATGAAAAAAAACGCGAACATTGCGAAAAATAATTTAAATAACTTTTGCATAAATCAATAAATAAACAAACTCGCAAAAAAAGGGTTTGAAAATTGAACAAAAAAAACAGAAATTTTCAGATTTTGGAGATACAAAAGGATGATGTGTGAACAAAAGAACGACAATTCGTCATGAATTCTACTTTGGCAAGCTTTTAGTAAAGAGAATAAAACATTAACTTCGCACTTTTAACCTATGTTTGGGAATATTGTAAATAACATCGCAAAAATCTTTGGTGGCAATGCTGCTGAAAAAGCCATGAAAGAAATCATGCCGATTGTGGCTCAGATCAATGAGCACTTTGAAGGCTATAAATCGATAAGCACGGATGAACTAAGGGGCAAAACCTTTGAATTCAAAAATAGAATTGCAGACTATTTGAGCGACATCGACCAACAAATTAAAGATGCTCAAGACAAAATTGCCGCATTAGACAATCAAGCAATTGATGAAAAAGAGGAAATCTTTCAAGAAATCGCAGAATTAGAGAAGCTCCGAGACGATAAGTTAGAAGAAATTTTAAAGGAAATTCTTCCTGAGGCATTTGCTGTAACCAAGGAAGCTGCTCGCAGACTAAGCGAAAATAGCGAGTTGGAATCTACCGCAACAGATTTGGATAGAGAATTAGCCATTAATTACAGTAACATCCGAATAGAAGGAAATAAAGCATATTATGCCAACGAATGGCTTGCTGCTGGTGGAAAAATCAAGTGGAATATGGTTCACTACGATGTGCAGTTGATTGGTGGTATTGCCTTGCATTCGGGAAACATTGCTGAAATGGGAACAGGTGAAGGAAAAACATTGGTAAGTACCCTTCCCGCATACCTCAATGCTTTAGGCGGAAGAGGAGTTCACATGGTGACCGTAAATGATTACTTGGCAAGACGTGACTGTGAATGGAATGGTCCATTGTTTAATTTCTTGGGACTTACTGTAGATTGTTTAGAGTATCACAATCCGAATACAGAAGAACGTAGAAAAGCTTACAAGGCCGACATTACCTATGGAACAAATAATGAATTCGGTTTTGACTATTTACGTGACAATATGGCACACGAAACCGATGAATTGGTTCAAGGGAAACATCATTTCGCCATGATTGATGAAGTAGACAGTGTTTTAATTGATGATGCACGTACTCCATTAATTATTAGCGGACCAACTCCAAAAGGTGATATTCAAGAATTTGAAGCGCTTAAACCAAGGATTCAAACATTGGTAGAAGCTCAGAGAAAATACATCAACTCTGCTTTAACTGATGCAAAAAAACTCATTGCAGAAGGTAAAAACGGGCACAATGAAGGAGAAGGCGGTTTGGCATTGTTAAGAGCCTACAGAGGTTTGCCAAAAAGCAAAGCTTTGATTAAATTTTTGGGTGAGGCCGGCATTAGAAACATTCTCACGAAAACAGAAAATAATTATTTGGCTGATCAACAAAAAGAAATGCCAAAAGTAGATGCGGCTTTGTATTTCACAATTGATGAGAAAACAAATTCAGTTGATTTAACTGAAAAAGGTATTGAGTTAATTACCGGAAATGCGGAAGATCCAAATTTCTTCGTTCTACCTGATGTTGGTAATGAAATTGCTGAAATCGAAAAAAGTAGTCATTCTGACGAGGAAAAACTTCAACTGAAAGACAAGCTCATGCAAGAATTTGCGGAAAAAAGTGAACGTATTCACTCGGTTCAGCAATTGTTAAAAGCATATACTTTGTTCGAAAAAGACGTTGAGTATATCATTCAAGACGACAAAGTGAAAATCGTGGATGAGCAAACTGGACGTATCATGGAGGGACGTAGATATTCGGATGGATTGCATCAAGCTATTGAGGCGAAAGAAAATGTGAGAGTTGAAGCTGCCACTCAAACTTATGCAACCATAACCCTACAGAACTATTTCAGAATGTACCACAAACTTGCAGGTATGACAGGTACAGCTGAAACTGAAGCTCAGGAATTGTGGGACATTTATAAGTTGGGAGTAAAAGTGATACCAACCAATAAACCTGTGATTCGTAAAGATTATGAGGATTTGGTTTATAAAACAAAGCGTGAAAAATACAACGCGGTCATAGAAGAAATTGTTGCCTTGAGCGAAGCTAAGCGACCAGTTCTTGTAGGTACAACTTCTGTAGAAGTGAGTGAATTGCTTTCTAGAATGCTGAAACTCAGGGGCATCAAGCACAATGTATTGAACGCTAAACAACACCAAAAAGAAGCTGAAATTGTAACTCAGGCGGGTTTGCCTTCTGCCGTTACCATTGCAACAAATATGGCTGGTAGGGGTACCGACATTAAAATTTCAGAAGAAGTAAAATCCTATGGTGGTTTGGCAATTATTGGTACCGAGCGACATGATAGCCGACGTGTAGATCGACAGTTAAGAGGTCGTGCAGGGAGACAAGGAGATCCAGGTAGCTCTCGTTTCTTTGTGAGTTTGGAAGACGACTTGATGCGTATTTTCGGTGCAGAAAGAGTATCTAATATGATGGACAAAATTGGTTATAAAGAAGGTGATGTAATTGAACATAGCTGGATGACCAAAACCATCGAAAGAAACCAAAAACGAATGGAACAAAACAATTTTGGTATCCGTAAACGTTTATTGGAATATGATGATGTAATGAACAAACAACGTTCTAACATCTACCGTATGAGAAAAAATGCATTGTTTGGTGATAAACTAAGTATCGATTTGCGAAACATGCTATACAATTGGTGTAATGATACAATTGCAAATTACAAGCAAGGTGGAAATTTCGAGGAATTAGAATTAGAAGTCATACGTACCCTTGCAATGGGATTGCCTTTTGATGAAGCTACTTTCGACACCCATAAAGAAACTGAATTAACTGAAATGTTGTTTGTTGATTTATCGAACAAATACAACAACAAACTCAATAGAATTGCTGAACAAGCCTACCCTGTTTTTAGTCATATTCGTGCCGAGCAAGGTGAGAGAATTGAAAATGTAATTGTTCCAATGACCGATGGAACACACAGTTTCCAAATCACGGTATCGATGCAAAAAGCCCTCGATACCCATTGCCGTTCGCTGATTCAAGACTTTGAAAAATGGACAACCTTACAAACCATTGACGACGAGTGGAAAGAACATTTGAGAGAATTGGATGAGTTGAAACAAAGTACTTACAATGCCCAATACGAACAAAAAGATCCTCTGTTGATTTATAAAATCGAGAGCTTTGAATTGTTCGGACAAATGCTTCAACGCATTAACCACAAAGTACTTGGATTACTATTTAGAACACGAATTTTGGAAGAAAATCCTGTAGAAGAGGCGCGTAGACCTATGAGAAAAGACAATCCTAGGGTTGTTGCAAGCAAAGAAGAATTAGGATCTGGAACTTCCGATAACCGAGAGGCTACAGAAGCCTCTGCTCCCAAAATCCCTCAAAATCCAATTCGCAACGAATTGAAAGTTGGAAGGAATGATCCTTGTCCTTGCGGATCAGGTAAAAAATTCAAATCTTGTCATGGCAAAGAATAACAATGCATGAAGAATCGAACAAACAATCAAAAACCGTTGACAAAGGATATTACTTTGAAAACGGTTTTTGCGTTTTTACTGAAGCATTTCTGCTGAAAAGAGGTTTCTGCTGTGGAAATGGCTGTAGGCATTGTCCTTATGAGCCAAAACACCAAACGGGGAACAAGAACATATCTTCCCAATTTGTGCAAAAGTTGTAAACACCTTTTTGAATACACCCGTAGTTCTGTTGTAAATTTGCGATGTGAATTCAAAAATTCAATCCGCCCTCATTTCTGTTTTTTATAAAGATGGCTTAGAACCCATTGTAAAAGCACTTCACAGCCAAAATGTAACATTATACTCTACTGGTGGCACTCGAAAATTCATTGAAGATTTAGGGATTCCTTGTGTTGCAATAGAAGACATCACTGGATATCCTAGTATTTTGGGTGGAAGGGTAAAAACGCTACATCCCAAAGTATTTGGAGGGATATTAGCGAGAAGGGAATTGAATTCGGACATGCAAGAAATATCAGAATACAAGATCCCATTGTATGACCTAGTGATTGTTGATCTTTATCCTTTTGCAGAAACAGTTGCCGCTGGTGGATCAGACGAAGAAATCATTGAAAAGATTGACATTGGTGGTGTTTCATTAATTAGAGCGGCGGCAAAAAACCACGCACATACATGCATCGTTGCCGACAAATCTGATTATCAAACATTCCTTGATGCTTATCAATCTGGAAATGGATCATTAGAATTATCAACTCGTAAACTTTTGGCCGCAAACGCCTTTAAAACCACATCTAATTACGATACTCAAATAGCAAATTGGTTTCAAGGGGAAAACGTTTATTCTCTCAGGTACGGTGAAAATCCTCATCAAAAAGCCACTTTTAATGGAAATCTCGAAGCAATTTTCGAGAAAATACAAGGGAAAGAACTATCATACAACAATTTATTAGATGTAGATAGCGCCATATGTTTGCTCAACGAATTTCAAAACAACAGCCATCCAACGTTTGTTATCATCAAACACAACAATGCTTGTGGCGTGGCAACAAAACCAACCGTATTAGAGGCTTGGAACACCGCTCTTGCTTGCGACCCGGTGAGTGCATTCGGAGGAATCTTGGCGTGCAATGCTGAAATTGATGCGACCACTGCAGCTGAAATTAACAACTTATTTTTTGAGGTTTTAATTGCACCTAATTACAGTGAACAAGCAAAAGAAATTCTATCAGGCAAAACCAATCGTATCATTTTGCAAAGCAAAAATCCGATTCAACTGAAAAATCCATTAACCAGAACTGTACTTAATGGAGAGTTGATTCAAGAGCGCGATTCTATTTGTGAAACTAAAGCAAATATGACAGTTGTAACCAACACAACTCCCACTGACTCTCAATTTTCAGATTTAGAATTTGCAGTTAAATTGGTGAAACAAACAAAAAGTAATACCATAGTTTTGGTAAAAGACGGTCAATTGCTCGCCTCAGGTACCGGACAAACGAGTCGCGTGGATGCGCTCGTACAAGCCATTGACAAGGCAAACAAATTCAACTTCGATTTGGAAGGCGCAGTGATGGCAAGTGATGCATTTTTCCCTTTCCCAGATTGTGTTGAAATTGCAGATAAAGCCGGAATCAAAGCTGTCATCCAACCTGGAGGTAGTCTAAAAGACCAACTCAGCATTGATTATTGTAATGAAAATTCAATTTCGATGGTATTCACAGGAGTTAGACATTTCAAACACTAAGTTTGGTACGATTTTCGCTCTGTTCCGATTGTTAATTTATGTATTCACTCGTTAAGTTTTTTTTATTTTTAATATCGCCCGAAAAGGCACACGACATTGCATTGAATTTAATGCAGGCTTTTCTCAAATGGCCAATTGTAGGTTCTCTTTTAAGACGCAGTTTCAAAATTGAACATCAAGTTCCAGTGACCGTTGCAGGAATTACGTTTCCAAATATTGTAGGGCTTGCAGCAGGTTTCGACAAAGACGCTCGTAGACTTCATTTATTGAAAGAATTTGGATTTGGATTTGTTGAAGTAGGTACGGTTACTCCTAAACCTCAACCCGGAAATCCTAAACCCCGTTTATTTCGCATTCCATCTGATCTCGCACTCATCAATCGTATGGGTTTTAACAATCGTGGTGTTGATGAAATGGTGGCGCGCTTAAAAAAACGCCCACCCGGACTCATCGTTGGTGGTAACATTGGTAAAAATAAAACCACACCCAACGATAAAGCTTATTTGGATTATGTTTATTGCTTCGAAAAACTCTACGACCATGTAGATTATATTGTTGTGAACATTTCCAGTCCAAACACTCCAGGTCTTCGCGATTTACAAGAAGAAAAATTCATAGTGGGGCTTTTTGAACAACTTCATAAAATCAGAGATGAAAAATCGGTGAGTAAGCCTATTTTCTTAAAGTTAGCACCAGATTTCCAGCTAAATGCGATCAAAGATTTGGTGAAAATCATCAAAAAAGCAAAGGTCGACGGTATTGTTGCAACCAATACCACCGTATCAAGAGAAAAACTCACCATTTCAGAAAAAGAAATTGAAAAAATTGGTGCTGGTGGACTTTCTGGGCAACCTGTTTTTGAAGCGAGCAATGCAATGCTCGCCACGTTAAGTATCGAATTGGGAGGTCAAATTCCGATCATCGGTGTCGGTGGAATTTTCAATGGCACAGATGCTACTGAGAAGTTAGTGAGAGGAGCAAGCCTGGTTCAAGTCTATACAGGATTTGTTTATGAAGGACCTTGGATTGTGAAAAATATTCTGAAAGAAATCAATTATAATGGGTAATTTGCTCCCATGAATTGGGTTAAGCATACAATCATATTGGGAATTGCCACCACGCTTCTCTCCTTCTACAATGTTCAAAATCAATATACAAACCTCGAGATTCCCTCAATCTATGAATCCGAAGTCGTAATTCAACACCTGGGCTACACAACTTCGTACAATCATCAACATTTCCAACCTAATTGGGTGGCTTATACCCTAACTAAAGATAAATTGAACGGGGAATCTGAGCGAACAAATGATTTTAAAGTAGATCCAAAGATTCATCCACCTACTGCGAATACCAAAGACTATACCAAATCTGGGTTCGACCGAGGACATCTTGCACCTGCGGCTGATATGACATGGTCGCCTCAAGCAATGAGAGAGAGTTTTTTCATGAGCAATATATCACCTCAAGCCCCAAAATTCAATCGAGGTATTTGGAAAAAATTAGAGGAGAAAGTAAGATTTTGGGCAAAATCAAAGTCCACACTCTTCATTATTACTGGACCCGTTTTAAACAAAGAATTGACTCAAAAAATTGGGAAAATCAATAAAATAACGGTACCCAAACTTTTTTTCAAAGCCATCGCCGATACAAGCCGCAGCGGAAAAGGCATCGCTTTTATCATGAAAAACGAAGGCAGTGATTTTCCACTAAGTCATTTTGTAGTCACCATTGATAGCCTTGAAAAATTGATTCACAGAGATTTATACCCGAATATAAACGCTAAAAAACAAACCAACATCGAAAAGAAATCAGATCTCAGTTATTGGAATTTTAATTAATCAGTATTGTCGTAATATCTCAGTGCGTTGGTCCAATATCCCCGTCCATCGATCCACCACAATTCAAACTGAAGAATGTACTTTAGTTTCTTTTTGGTTAGTTCTATTTCATATCGTTTAATTTTAAAAACGCCTTTATTTTGGTATACTATTGGAGGCCATTTCACTAAAAGCGGCAAGCCACTTAAGCTATCTAACTTCTTAAATGTCAATTTATTTGACTTGCAATATTTTTTAAACTTTTCAATACTTTTTCGCATTTTATGTTTGTAAACTACATGCTGTGCCCTCGCCATGGTGTAAGGCGTAATGGTGTCTATCAATCGCAACTGTTTGAAAAAACCATCTTCCGACAGAAATCCATACTGAATTTTAGATTTAGGGTGAGATATCCAAAAAGTAAGGCTATCGAATGCCTGACGTTCATCTGCAAATCCAGCCGATTGAGCAATGTTCTGAGTGATTTGTCCCTCCAAATTTTCATTTGTTTGATTTTGAGGGACATTTTGCTGCGCTTTCAAAGAATTTTTATAAAACAACAGCGAAATCATCAAAAAGATTAACCAACTATTCCGAGATTTGTACATCAGGTTACAAAATAACATCAATTGTGAAAAATTCCGACAACTTCCCCAATAAATTAATCGAAAGTAACAGCCCATATTTACTCCAACATGCATACAATCCGGTTTCTTGGCAACCATGGAATGAGGAAGCATGGAA
>CAZYBT010000039.1:0-21760 GCA_964645755.1 uncultured Rhizobium sp. | reverse complement strand
GCATCCATTCATCCCGTCGATTCCGATCAACCCCAATCGGTACTGCAAAGATACAACTTAAATGTCCCTCAAGAAAAAATAGATTTGCAATTTTCGCAAAAATCAAACTCAACCAATGATTAATTTTTTAGGTCAGAGAAATCTTTTAAATTTAATTCCAACAGCAGTTTACGCAAATACGTTTGAACATTTCTAACATACGGATAGCTCAGATTCAACGACATCGCAATTTCTTTAGGCTTAAAATGTTCAATACTCAAAACAAGAATTCGCTTTTGAGATTCATTCAATCCTTCCAAAATTTTATATTTCGACCACAAATATTCAAAATCCCTCTCTAACACTTGAACCTTGTCTTCACTGTTTACCAATGCCTCAATTCGGCCCATGTTTTCTAGCTCCTTTTGAATGGATTTGATCTCAGGGGAATTAAAGTATGGACCTCGCTTGATAGACTCTGCCATGCTCTTGCTTTTTTGAATGATAACTTTCGACATTGCATGAATTTTTGAATTTAACCTCTTTTCCTCTTCCAAATAAAGCGCCTCGCGAGACTTACTTTCTAACAATTCTTGAGACATTTTTGCATGTTGCGATTTTTTCTTCAATATATAATACCCTAAGGAAATAAACAATATCATGATCGCTAACAGCAATAAAATCCCAAACCAGGACTTCGCGAGTTGCTGACTTTTAATCATTAATGATTGTTCCGATTCCTCCAATTTCATCGACAATTGAATCAACGACATATTAATTGATATGTCTTCTATTTTCAGCGAGTCAGAAATAAAATAATCTTTCTTCAGAGCCAAGCTTGCAGTACGCTCAAAATTCGAAGCGGCAAGATAATTACCTTTCAATTTTTCAAACTCCGATAATATTTGAAAATAGGAAAACTGGGACCGAAAATTCATTGAAACAATATTGCTCTGAGAAACTTGCTTGGCACCTAACAAAGAAGTGTAAGATTCCGGATATTGTTTAACCTGATGAACCAATTCATCACCTATTTTAAATAAAAAATAGTCTAAATTTGATAAAATAATTGACTGATTTTTAACAAAGAATTGTTTCGCTAAAGAAGGATTATCATGCGACAACTGTCGCATTTTAAGGTATAGCCAATTATTAAAAAGCGATTTTGGGATCAGGCTATCTTGTAGTTTATTGATAATTAAAGCGGCATCGTTCCATAAATTTTGCTCTTGTTTCAAACAAACAAAATTCAATTTGGCTGTGATGCCATAATATTCTGTATTTCTAGAATTTAAATTAATGGTATCCAATAACAATAATTTTTCAGCCTCTTTGTATTTTTTCTGTGTTAGCAAAGCAGCTGCTAAATTATTATTTAACATGAAATTTGGAGAATGATTTTTCAAATTCAATTGATATGCTTTTGAAAAATAATAGATTGCTGTTCCAATTAAATTTTGAGAATATGCAAGCGCACCTAAATTCAATGCAAAGGTTTGAATATAATCTTCCCTTTTCATACTTAAGGCATAAAAATAACCTCTTTTAAAATGAGCATTTGAGCTATCTAACTCATTCATCAAATACCAATATGAACCAATGAGTTGATGTTTGGCTAAAACAAATGATGTATCATCAACATGATTTAAATTCAATGATTTAATTTTAAGAGCGCAGCTATCAAATTTTTGCTTCCATAGAAAATAATAAGCTTCATTTAAACGGTGATAAATAGTAAATTTTTCATCCTTATTTTTATTTAAAAATAAGGATGATTTCAATAATAATTTTCGCGTTTCGTCCTGTTTTCCGGCAAAAAACATCCGCTGTTCAACATGGGAAATAAAAGAAGGATGAATGTTAGAACGATGTTGCTCGTAAAAATTCCAAATTGAATCTACATTTTTACAGCTATTTCTAAAATAAAAAATATCTTTTGGCGATTTTTTATTTTGACATGCAAAAGACAAAATCAAAACAAAATGAATGATTAAATACTTAAAAACAGTTAATTTTTTCATTTAGCGCGTAAAATTAAATGAAAATAGCCCAAACAGGCTATTTTCATTTGATTTTCAATATTTTAATACTTATTTGTTTGATTCCAACTTTTCAAGTCTTTTCAGCAATTCTAGATTGATTGCATTTTGTTTTTGAATCAATTCCTCTAACTGATTAATTTTACTCTTATGAATCTCAATTTCATTTTGTTGTTCTTGCATTGCTTTAACCAATGGCACCACAAATTCACTGTATCTTAATCCCATCAATGATTTTCCATCTTGTGGCTTATCAACACCAGAAAATTCATATCCTACAGACTTCGCAGCTTTCTCAACTTCTTGTGCCAAAAATCCAGAGAATCTGATTTTTTCAATATCATTCTTCCCTGTCCAATCGGCTGTGTCAACAAAATTATCACCTGAAATCAATTTATTTTCGGCCATTCTGTTATAAGTATAGGTAACTGGCTTAAGCTTCATGATAAAATCAAGTCCCTTCACATTTTCTTGAACATTGTCTTTCACACGGGCATCGGAAACAGTAGTCAGTGAAACTTGACATCTCAATGAAGATATTGAGGTATTTCCCAAAACAATTTCATTTGAAACGGTTGAGCTCGATGGTTTCGCTTGGTAACCAAGGTAAGTATTATTAGATCCTGAGGTTGGTGTTAAATAACCCGCCTGAGAACCAACCATGGTAACATAATCACCTGTAAAATGTGTTCCTGAAGTAAAACCAGTTAACCACCCAATTCCAATTGAACCTGCACCCTGATGATACTGCAAGGCGCTTGTACCAATGGCAATATTCAAGTTCTTTCCACCCAATAAATCCGACATAGCATAATCACCAATGGCAATATTGCTGCTCGAATAAAATGTAGTAGAGCTATTGTACCCGGTTGTATTACCCATTGCCATTCTACCAATGGCAATTTGATAGTTCGATTTTTGATGTAAACGTAATGCATTGTAACCGAGAGCAATACTTGCTGTTCCTCCAGTATCCCAACTCAATGCAGAATAACCAATTGCCAATTGATTTGTACTGCGTTTCATTGATGACAATGACAGTTGACCAATTCCTGTATTGTAATTAGCTCCCGATAATACACCTGTGGTTTGATGACCTAACAATAAGCTACCCGTAAAGTTTGTAGTATTGTACATCACATCACTTAAATCATCTAATTTACCTGCACCTTTCAAGCTGGATAAATCAACTTTATTCCCCGTGGTGGTTGGTTTAGTTACGGTAAGTTCATTTGTAGTGGCATTAAAGTTCAAATCCATATCAACAGAAGGCGTAGTAATGGTTTGGTTCAAATCTTGCCATCCCGGAGAAGCATATTTTAAAAGAATTTTTCCCTTTAAATCATAACTTGGGCTTGGAGCATTCAAACCCGGGAAAGCAGTTCCGCGGTAATACAATCCATTCGAAGGACCTCCACTCGTACTTGTGGTGATGAAAATTTTCACCACACCGCCTGTTGCACTGTCTTTTGCAAAAACTAGGAAAGTATATTCTGTTGCAGCTGAAAAGTTAGTATTTAAGCCGTTAAATGTAAATACTGATGTTGTTGCTGGCCCAAAGGTTGACCCTGCATAGTTTGTAACCTTAACAGTATTGTCCGCTGAACCAATAAGCGTCATTGAGCTCGGATTTCCTTTGTAGACCGAACATTCAGCAATTGCTGTCTTGTAAAAATTTCGAGCAACTAACTCAACTTCAAATGATAGAAGTTTACCACTCTGAGCTGGCGTGAATGCTTGAGCATGGTAAGGCCCATCATACAAGTTGGTTCCGCCAATACATTTGTAATCACCATTCACACTGTCAACAAATACTTGAAGTTTGTTGTCTGTTGAATTGTAAACCACCGAACCCGGTTTTTTACTCACAACTGCATCTCTTTGAGCTTTTGTCATTCTTGGGGGGATAAAGGTTCCCGTAGTGGAATTTAATTCCAATACTGCAGATGTATCAATTGTTCCCGTACCGATTCCCATTTTCAATACAGAATGAATGGATTTATTGTTCAAATTCAAATTTTGGGTAGCCGTATGATTCCCCAAGTTATCCGGAGGTAAAATAGATGATTTAATAGCATTGATTTCCGCGCGGTGAACACTTAAACTATCTTTAGCCTTTTGTGCATCACCCTTCAATGTTGCAATATCTGTTTTTGCAGTGGTTACATCTGCTGTTAAAACATGAATCTTGCCAGTATTTGAACTAATTTGAGCGCGGTGAACACTCAAGCTATCTTTAGCCTTTTGTGCATCGCTCTTCAATGTTACAATATCCGTTTTTGCAGTGGTTACATCTGCTGTTAAAACATTAATCTTGCCAGTATTTGAACTAATTTGAGCGCGGTGAACACTCAAGCTATCTTTAGCCTTTTGTGCATCGCTCTTCAATGTTACAATATCCGTTTTTGCAGTGGTTACATCTGCTGTTAAAGTGTTAACTTTTCCATTGTTGTTGTTGATTTCAGCACGATGCGCAGCAATGCTGTCCTTTGAACTTTGAATTTCACCATTCAACAAAAGTATGTCTGATTTTGAGCTATTGATATCAACATTCAAACTGTTCAACTTAGTTCCAATTGAATTCAACTCGCTTCGATGTGTCAACAAACTATCTGCAATACGTTGAACATTTTGATTGATTGTGATAATCTGACCATTTACTGTATTCAAATTGGTCTTTACATTTTTCACAACTGTATCCAAATTACTCAAACCCGTTTGTAAAGTTGCAATGTTGTTTGAGTTTTGTTTGATTTGATCATTTAATGGTTTGATAGAAATTCCACCATTTACACCTGTCAACTTAATTGAATCTCCGATTAAATTGATGTATTGGAGTTCGTTTACATCTGAAGTATCGTTTTTCCCTGAAATTTTATCTGCTGTTTTTGCATGAAAAGCATACGAAGTACTCCAAAGTTTTTGTCGGCTAAACAATTCCAAACCAGATCCACTGTTGATCAACACACTCACAATAACACTGTCGGCGCCCCAATTCAATTTAGACAATTCTGAACCAACAACATTCACCCCTTCACCAATAATACAAGAGAAAATACCGTATTCATTGGTTTTTAATTGGTGGTCTTCTTCAAAAACAACATTCGTTGAGGAAGATCCTTGAGTGATTCTAAATTTAACAACAATGTCCTTCATAACAACTGGAACATTTTTAATCGTGGCTCCGTATGTCTCGCGAATTTGCTCAGTAAGCATTGCCTGATATCCTATGCCATCGGCTATCCATTGTTGTGAGAACCCTAATTTCAAACTAAGAAAAGATAGCACCACAACTAATACTTTTATTTTTTGATATTTCATGTTTATCTAATATTGATTATTTAAAAATTACATTTGTCCCAATTGAGAAGACTTGATCTGTATATTTTGCATCACCACTCAAGCGATTCAACAATCCAAGCCCAACTTTCCCGAAAATCTCTAATCTGAAGGCATGTTCTGTATCAACAGAAACACCAGCGAAAACATTTGAATATAAATTCGAACCCCAATCTAAGCGTCCATTCTGAAATTCATCGTAATAGTAAGTTGAATTTACGTAAGCCTCATAAGCAAATGAAAGCTGCGCAAATGGTCGAAATTTTTTGTCTTCACGCGCAAAAAAATACTTGTAGCCTAAATCCAACGTCAGTGTTTGTGCCATTTGTGTCACTTTCAAAGAACTGTTTAGGTTGTGCTCAGTTGAAAATCTGTTGTATGTTAGTCCAACTGGAAATTTTGAGTTCTCAGTTTCTAAGATTGGCAACTCAGTGAAAGCGCTAATCCCTAGAATCCCCCCTCCAGTTACTTCCTCTTCAACTCCCAAACTATTGGTAAAACTTGGTGAGTAATAGCCGTAGTTAACACCAACCCCAATAGATTGTGCCACCAATGGATTGTGAAAAAACCATGATCCAACGGCCAAACATAAAATTTGTATATTTTTTTTCATCATATTCTATTTGTTAATTTTTGTGAATTTAAATCCATCCACATTGCCAAATTCATCCGTTACCCTCAAGAAATAAATACCTTCACTTAAACCAGTAATCATAATTCTTTGAAGATTACCGGAGATAATATCTGCATGAACCGATATTTTCTTCGATTGAACATCGAGAATTTCAACTTTTCGAATACTCAAATTTCCACTTGCAAGAACATGAAGAAAATCGTTAGCTGGATTCGGATAAATCTGAAATGAACTTTTGTCAGATTTGGCTCTTAAAGTTTGAAAATAAGATGGTAGAATTTGTCCTTGAAAAAGTACCGATTTAGAGTTCTGTTGTCTAAAAATATTGGTGTATGGTTGACCAACGGTTTGTATCAATTGATTCCCTGAAGAATTTGAAAAAATACCAAATGTTCCTCCAATTGTTTGTGCATCACAAACTCCTAAAGTTGTAATAAAAATAAAGAGTAAAAAACACCTGTTGAGAACATGCTTTGAACAACGCGAAAATAACATGTTGCAAATGTCACTTTCATTGAATCAATTAAAAATTGAGTGTGACAAGATTGTGACATCTTGAAACGACACAATTTTTGCGTATAACCGAACTTATTTTTGCAATTTTCGCAAAAATCAAGCACCCACTTCATTGTAAAATTGCTTCAAATACAACTCCATGAATTCATGCCTCTCCTCTGCCATTTCCTTGCCTATTTTGGTGTTCATCAAATCTTTTAACAACAATAATTTCTCGTAAAAATGGTTCAAAGATGGCTGTCCTCCTTTTTTGTATTCATCCTTCGTCATTTTTAAATTTGGGGGGATATTCGGATTGTAAATTTCATTTCCCTTAAAACCACCATAGTTGAAGGTGCGAGCAATGCCTATGGCACCAATGGCATCGAGGCGATCGGCATCCTGAACCACGTCTAACTCCTTCGAATGAAAAGTTCTCTCTATTTTGCCACCTTTGAATGAAATATTCTCAATAATCGACACAACATGTTCTAATTTTTGTGAATTAAACCCTTCCGAAAGCAGAAAATTCCTTGCCATTTGGGGACCAATTTCCTCGTTACCATCATGGAACTTAGAATCGGCGATATCGTGCAACAAGGCAGCCAAAAGCACCACTTCAAGATCAATATCAGACTCCTTCTCGGCAATTTTTTTGGCATTCACAAACACCCGGTGAATATGCCACCAATCATGTCCGCCCTCTGCATTTTTGAGGGACATTTGTACAAAAGCAATGGCTTTATCGACAATCGAAATTGAATTCATACTTTCGCAAAGATGCGCATCTTTTAGAAAAAATTATTTGTAAAATTCGCAAAAAATAAGGCCGTTCCTTTGTTGAAACGACCCCTGAAATTAACTTAAATATAAACTTTAAACCCCTTCGCCCCAGTTTTTTAATTCTTCTTCACTCCATAATTCAGGGAAGAAAATACGGCGTTGATATTTTGGATGCATGTATTTTTGCCAATCGCTGCCTCCTGTTGCTGCGGCGTTTCCTAAGTATTTACCTGCGGCATGGTAATGAGCCATCACCCAAGTTACATTCACCGTGTAATCGTAATGTCGCATCGCTTTAACCAATTCGGTATCTGACTTAACATTCTCAGGCAATTGCTTAAATTTTGTCCATAAATTAGTGGTGTTGTAACCTTCCATTTTACGTAAAAATTCTGCCTTATACTTTCTTTCAAAATTTGTTAACAAGGTATTCTTTTTACCCGTTTTATGATCTTTTCCCGCAGCTTGCCAATATAAATGCTCATAAGCATGCTCATAAGGAGTGTTTCTATCAATTGTAGCCCTAAATCTGAAATCAATCAAATTAATCAATTCCGTTGACGCAAATTCTATTAACCTGTATTGCGCACTCTGAAATCCGCTAGCCGGTGTTAATGTATTTCTAAACTTCATGTATTGCTCCCTCTCCATTCCATCTCCCATGATGGTAAACGAAGATGACAACATGTCGAAATAACGGCTCACTCTTCTCAATTTTTCAGTAAAAAATGCAGCTTCAACAGTTTCTGCATTGCTCACCTGATCAATTTCCCACAAAATCATTTTAAACAACAATTCATTGATTTGATGGTACATAATAAATACCATTTCATCGGGTTGATTGGTTCTTTGTACCTGCAATGAAAGCAAAGCCTCTGGCAAAATATAATCCCAATAAGTAATTGGATTCGACCACACAAGTCCCTCCAAATGAACATCTGGATTTTGATCAATTTTGTGATATTTTTCGTCAATGCGTTTGAGTATTTCTTCTCTATTATCCGACATAGTGTTCAAATTTAGTGTCTATTTTGATAAAAATCGTGAATGATTGCATCAATTGCTTCAATTTGATGATCATCTGTGATATTCTTTGTCCGAATGAGGTTCAAAATCATCTCATCTTGCTCTTTGCCTTTGTTCAAAGCAACATGGTATTCTATATCGCTGAACGACACCATTGAGTACATTGGGAAATAATCTCCAGGATACAATTCCGCAATTCTGCGCTCAATTTTTTGCATCAACAAATACTCAGGATCGGTCACTTTATCCCGCATGACCACGTAATTCAAGAGAGATAAATCTTGTACGGCATCGCCATTGGGTTTTCTTATCATTTCATATTCCTTGAAAATACTCGGCCAATCGTGGTTGTGTTTTTGCATGAGTTCATTCATTACAGAACAATCTTCAAAACCAGCATTCATCCCTTGACCAAAAAACGGCACGGTGGCATGTGCAGCATCGCCCATGAGGGCAACTTTGCCATTGGTCCAAGGAAAACATCGAATGATGGCTAAAGAACTCAACGGATGATCTTCCCAAGCATCAGCCACATTGGGCATTAATTCATAGAAATCGGGAAATACCACTTTAAAAAACACTTCTACTTTATCTTTCGAAGTGAGGTTGTTAAAGCAATAGTCATGTCCCTCAAAAGGCATAAATAACGTGCAGGTAAACGACCCATCAAAATTAGGCAAAGCAATGAGCATGAATCTGCCACGAGGCCAAATATGCAGGGTATTTTTCTCGAGTTTAAAACTGCCATCAGGATTTGCTGGAAGCAAAATTTCACGATAGCCATCTGGAATGTAATGCTGACTAAAGTTAAACCGATCCAATTTCTGCATGGAATGATAACGAACCGCAGAAAATGCACCATCGGTTGCAAAAACAACATCAGATTGATGCTCAGAAAGTTCACCTGTGAGGTTGTTTTTCAATTTGACAATTCCGTTGTCTAAATCTGCACCTGTGCAATCTTGGTTAAACACGATTTCTACATTTCCTTGAGTCTCGGCAATGTCCATGAGTTTGCAGTTGATTTCACCCCGTGAAACAGAGTAAATTGCTTGACCTTGAATACCATAGGGCTGATATGTTTCACGGTTGTCGAGATTGTGCATGGTTCTACCATACATGGGAATGGCAATTTTCCGAATTTCATCATCAGTTCCAACTTCTTTCAGCGCTTTCCAACCACGGTGGGAAGTGGCCAGATTGATTGATTTCCCGGCCGAAATTTTGGCTTTTCTCATGTCAGACCTACGTTCAAAAACCGTAACCTTATATCCAGCTTTTGCCAAATAAACCGCCCACAATGAACCCACTAGTCCAGAGCCAATAATTGTTGCATTTCTCATCATTTCTCTTCTTTTAATTGGGGGACATCCATCACAGTGCCACAATGTTTGCATGTGCGCAGTTCAAGGTGATCGTAATAATGTTGCATCAGTTTTGGCAATTCCACCACAATATCCTTCAAATGAAATTGAGCACGGTACAATTGTTCATCACAATTTTCACAATACCAAGTGCAAGCGTCTATTTCATCTTCCTTACGATGTCGCTCAATCACCAATCCAACAGTATTTGGAAATCGCTGTGGCGAATGTTCGACTTTCGGCGGCAATAAAAAAATTTCACCTTCCTTGATATCGATGACCCTAGTTTTGCCATTTTCTCGTATTGGCAATTGCATGTCACCTTGAAGCTGAAAGAAAAATTCTTCCCCTTCATTATAATGAAACTCTTTACGGGCATTGGGACCACCAACTACCATGATGATAAAGTCTGTATCTTGATAAACGACTTGATTTCCTACCGGAGGTTTGAGCAAATGTCGATGTTCATCGATCCATTTTTGCAGATTTAAGGGCATTAACATAAGCAATCTTATAAAGTACCCCTACGAGCTTGCTCGGCTTCAATTGATTCAAACAAAGCTTGGAAATTGCCTTTACCAAACGATTTTGCACCCTTGCGCTGAATGATTTCAAAAAATAAGGTTGGTCTGTCTTCAACAGGTTTGGTGAAAATTTGCAGTAAATATCCCTCTTCATCTCGGTCAACCATGATGCCCCAACGCTTCAATTCATTCAAATCTTCTTCAATTATTCCCACCCTATCTTTCACTGTATCATAATAACTACCAGGAACATAAAGAAAATCGACACCCCTTTTTCTCATTTCAGAAATGGTAAAGACAATATCGTCTGTTGCAACTGCAATGTGCTGACAACCAGGGCCATGATAAAAATCTAAATACTCTTCAACTTGAGATTTCTTTTTTCCATTGGCCGGTTCATTGATTGGGAATTTAATTCTACCATTGCCGTTGGTCATCACTTTGCTCATCAGGGCCGTGTATTCCGTAGAAATATCTTTATCATCGAAAGTAACCAAATTCGCGAATCCCATGACTTCCTCGTAGAATTTCGACCATTGATTCATTTTGCCTAATTCTACGTTTCCAACCATGTGGTCAATATATTTCAAACCAACATGCGTTGGTCTAAATTCAGTTTCTAATTTTTCATATCCCGGAAGAAAAACTCCATGATAATTTTTACGCTCCACGAAAACGTGAACTGTATCGCCATAAGTATGAATTCCGGATCGCACCACCTCACCATATTCATCGATGGTGGTGTGGGGTTCCATGTAAGATTTCGCCCCTCTTTTGATGGTTTCTTCGTAAGATTTTGTGGCGTCATCTACCCATAAAGCAATGACTTTTACCCCGTCGCCATGTCGACGAATATGATCCGAAATTTCACCATTTGGATCAAAAGGTGTGGTCAAAACCAAACGAATTTTATCCTGCACCAAAACATAAGAAACCCTGTCTCTAGAACCAGTTTCGAGACCACAGTATGCCAACTCTTGAAATCCAAATGCAGTTTTGTAATAGTGAGCCGCTTGCTTGGCATTTCCAACATAAAGTTCCACATAATCTGTTCCATTAATTGGTAAAAAATCTTGTGCTTTATCAAACAATTTCTCTCCTGAGTAATCGAAGTTTTTCACTTCCGTTAAATCTTTTATTTCCATAGTGTTGCGAATTATTTTTGAATCCAAGAAGTGTAATAATCTTTCACTTCATATTTGAGTGCTTCAGTTGTAATTTTAAGTGGATTGAAAGGATCAATCATCACGGCCAGTTCACCTGTTTCTTTTTTGCCAATGCTTCTTTCAATGGCTCCAGGGTGAGGACCATGTGGAATTCCACCGGGGTGAAGCGTAAATTGTCCTTTGTTAATATTGTTACGGCTCATAAAATCACCATCTACATAATAGAGAATTTCATCGGCGTCGATGTTGCTGTGGTGATAAGGCGCAGGAATGGCATCTGGATGATAATCATACATCCTGGGCACAAAAGAACACACCACAAAATTATGTCCCTCAAATTGCTGATGAATTGGAGGTGGCATGTGAATTCGACCGGTAATAGGCTCAAAATTGAAAATTGAAAATGCATACGGATAGTTGTAACCGTCCCACCCTATTAAGTCAAATGGATGATTTCCATACACATAAGGATAAATAAGTCCCCTTTTTTTGATCATAATTTTGAAATCACCTTTTTCATCTCTGGTTTCAAAATTGCTGGGCAACTTAAAGTCGCGTTCACAAAATGGAGCATGCTCCAAATAACCACCAAACTCATTTCGGTAACGTTTAGGGGTACGAATTGGGCTATGACTTTCTATAAACAAGATTTTGTTATCATCGGTATCAAATTCAAGTTGGTACACTGTTCCACGAGGAATAATTACGTAATCGCCAAATTCAAAATCTACAGTACCATACATGCTTTTGCATTTCCCCGAACCCTTGTGAATAAAAAGCATTTCGTCGGAATCTGAGTTCTTAAAGAAATATTCAGTCATCGATTTTGAGGGACAAGCGATGCCAATTTGCATGTCGTCATTTAAGAAAAAAACTTTACGACTTTCTATATAATCGTTGCATGGTTCAACATCGTAACCCAAGAAACTGAGGCACTTTAAGTTATCTTCGATAGCAACAGTAGGACGGTGATTTACAGGTTCGCCGATTGATTTCACCATCGTTGGCGGATTCAAATGGTACAACAGAGAAGAAGTGCTTGAAAAACCTTCAGTTCCAAAAAGTTCTTCGTGGTATAATTCGCCGCTCTCTTGGCGGAATACAATGTGTCGTTTGTGAGGAATTTTCCCCGCTTTTTGATAAATAGACATAACTTTTAATTTTGAGGGACATTGACCTGATGGGTACAATGTGAGAACAAAATTATCAGTTGGCCAAGCTGCAAAATGTGATGCTCATCACACTAAGTACTTGAATGTGAAAATTGCTCCAACAATTTTATATTCACAATTTTAATCTGTTTTTTATCGAGCAACAATACACCATCGTTTTGAAATTCATAGAGATATCTGGTTGCAGTTTCGCGAGAAGTTCCTGCCAAGTTGGCCAAATCTTCTCGGGTTACCTTCACATCGATGGTCATTCCATCAGACATAAATCCATAATTCTTCATGAGCTCTAATATTGACTCTGCCAAACGAGATTTCACAGAATGTTGCACAGAATGAGTGACTTTTTTCTCCAAATCTTTGAGCTCATCAGACAGCAAATGGGCAATTTTCAAGGCCAGTTTGGCATTATTTTGAAGCATGCGTTCAAATGATTCTTTGGGAATAAAACAAACCTGAGAATTTTCCATGGCCACCGAAGAACATGAGTATTGGTCGTTCCCTAAAATGGCACGGTGGCCCATTACATTTCCGGTGTGAATTAAATGGACAATCTGTTCTTTGCCATCATCACCGAGTTGGGCAACCTTCATTTTTCCGGCATGAACACAAAATAGGCCTTTAGGATAATGTCCCTCCTGAAAAATAAGATCTCCTTTTTTATACGTCTTACACTGCTTGATTTCATCGAGCCACATAACATCATCGAGGTTCATTTCAGAAAAAATGCCCAATAGACGTGCCTTGCAGGAATGACAATTTGGATGAGAGTTCAACATGGCTCAGGAATTCAAAAATAGAACCTTGAATCCATTTGAAATATGACAAAAATCAATTTTTGAGTGATTATGATAATATCAAATTAAATAAAAAAAGGGAGGCCAAATGGCCTCCCTTAAAATTACATTTATCAGAATTATTTCTTTTTAACGTATTTGAGTTTGTGGCATTTTATCCATTTCTCATATTGTTCAGCGGTCAAAATTTCTTTGATTGCTTTCAAATATACTTTTTCGCAATCAGTGATTTTACCTTTATGAATCGCACGATTAACACTATTTTTAATTTTTTCTTTTACCTTTTCAGACAATGCTTTGAGGGCTGCAGCACGAGCCAATTCAATCTTATTTAACATCTCTTTCTTCTCAGAAGCGGTAATTTTACCTGCGTCAAAAAGTTTGTTGATAGAATCCATTTGAAGTTTTGCTTTTGCAATGATTTCAGTTTTCTGATTCTTTGCCCAAGACTCAATTTCGCGATCGATGGCTTTCAACAATTTACGATTTGCATCCATGCATTCTTCTTTCGCTTTGTGCGCAGCTGCTAATTTTTCTTTCTGAGCTTTGGTTAATTTGAAACTTCCCGTACAAATTTTGTTTAATGAATCATCTTTTCCACCTTGAGGACCTTCAACAATTGCTAAAGAAAAGTAATCTGATTCAAGGAAAGAAGGGTAAGATTCAATGGTTAAATCAACGGTGGTTGATGCATCCTGAATTGCGGGATTGTCAATAACATCCGATAAGGAGTCGCCCAATGCAATGGGTTGTTCGTTTGCAAGAGTGTTGTCTCCTGGTACAGTTGGGGCTTCGTCTTTTTTACAAGACCAAACTGCAACACTGATTGTGAGAACCAATGCAGCTATGTAAAATAATTTTTTCATGGTATCTTCTGTTTTCTACTACAAATAGACGGAAATTAATGATCAAAAGTTACGAAAAATAAACACTTTTACAATTTCATGACGAGAATTCAGAATTTTTCAAATCTTTAACAAAGCATTTTTCAGCGATTGGACGTCTGAAATAATCGTGCTAAAATGGGGTGTAATTCGAATTCCTTTAACCACAGGATGATCAATGGCAACTGTAAAAATGCGAAACTTTTCTTTTAATAGTTTTGCAAATTCTGCAGGAGTAAGGCCTTCTTTTTGGATACAAAAAACTGCACCTCCTCTGTCTTTGTCTTTCCAAGGAGAAATACAGGAAATTCCATTTTTGCCATCAACAGCTTCTAAAATAGATTCTTTCAAATACTGCAAACGCTTTCGTTTTGCTTCGTGACCAATCATCTCATGAAATTCAATTGCCGGCTGAATGCTTTGAATCGAGTGAATAGGCCTTGTACCTTGATGTTCAAACCTGCGGATGTTATTTTTGGAAATTCCCACATCTCCAAAAAGTGGCCAAATTTTATCAATAAAATCTGATTTCATCACAAGATATCCCAATCCGAGTGGTGTGCATAACCATTTATGCAAGCTACCACCAATAAAATCTGCTTTTAAACTGCCAATTTTTTCGATGGTATGCGCTGTAGAATGTGCCGCATCTACGGCAACAGCAATACTTGGTTGATATGCTAAACATCTATCTACAATTCGATTCACCGGTATCACTTGTCCCGTTAAATTAATGGTATGTGTTAAGTGCAGCATCCTGGTTTTTGAAGAGATTAAAGATGCATAAGCCTGAATGATTTCGTCATCGGATTTTGGCAGAAGGGGAATTTGGGCAACTTTCACAATAATTCCAAAACGATTTGCCGCTTGTTGAAATGCTTCAACCATACTTCCATAATCTTGATTTCCAATCACAACTTCGTCGCCAGAATTCCAAGGAAAACCCATAATGACCAAGTTCAAACTCTCTGTGGTATTTCTTGTTAACACCAATTCCTCTGCCGAAACATCTAAAAATTTAGCCAAATTTATACGCGCCAATTCTATTTCTGTTTCTTGATGAACCCTCATAAACTCTGAAGTGGTGGCATTGATATTCCTCTCAAATTCTTGATGAAATTCTAAGGTGCGAAATGGCTGATGCGAAAAATATCCATGTTCAAATTGTGTAAAATCTTTGGGTCTAGGAAAAAGCTTGGAAACTTTCGACCAATATTGCTCATTATCAGGAGCTTTCGATTCTTGAGAGTTTTGTAGCAGGTTCTGTAAATCTTGATTTTGAGGGACATTGGTGCCCAAGGATTCATTGATTAAAATTGCGCCGCCCATTCCCAGTATCGATTTAGAAACAAATGTTTTACGGTTCATGTTTCACAAATATAACCGAAGAATTGAGAAATTGGTCGCAGTCAATGTCCCTCAAAAAAACACCCTTAATATTGAGGGTGAACAGGTTTATTTTGAAGAATTTGTTCAATTTCACTCATAATTTCGGGCGTTAATTTTTGGACCAATTCAGCACTTTTAAGAGTTTCTTGAAGCTGAGTAGATTTTGTTGCGCCGAGAATCACCGTGCTTACATTTTCATTTTTCAGACACCAGGCAATTCCCAATTGCGGGAGTGAATATCCATGATCAGCCGCGAATGTCATCAAATTCTTCACCTTTTGTTCATTTTCAGAAGTAAACAACTTGTCGGCCAGCCAGCCCAATTCTTCACGTTTCAATCGCACATTCTTTTCAGGTGCATTGATGTATTTTCCTGTCAAATAACCACTTGCAAGGGGACTCCAAATAGTGGTTCCTAATCCTACGGTTTTATAAATTTGGTTGTATTCTACTTCAACTTTCTCGCGGTGAAGCATGTTGTATTGAGGTTGCTCCATAACAGGACCTATGAGATGATATTTTTCAGCAAACATGTGGGCTTCCATGATTTCTTGAGCACTCCATTCGCTTGTACCCCAATACAGAATTTTACCTTGCATGATGAGTTGGTGCATGCTCCAAACTGTCTCAGAAATTGGTGCATTTTTATCGGGTCTATGGCAGAAATACAAATCCAAATAATCCACTTGCAATCGTTTGAGAGCTTGCTCACAAGCTTCAATGATGTGCTTTCTATGCAGTCCTTTTTGAGTTGGGACTTTCGCCCCTGCTCCAAAAAATACTTTACTAGAAACGATGTAAGAATCGCGAGACCAATTTTTCTTTTTGAGAATTTTACCCATCACACGTTCACTCTCGCCGGCGGCGTACACTTCTGCATTGTCAAAGAAATTAACACCAGCATCATAGGCTATGTCCATGAGGGTTTCACTCATATCGTCGCCAATTTGATTTCCAAAGGTAATCCAAGAGCCAAAACTAAGTTCGCTAATTGGCAAACCTGATTTGCCTAATCTTCTGTATTCCATTTCACAAATTTATTGATAAATTTGTATTGTGATTTTCAGAAGGATATTATTTTTATGGGCATTATTATGGGCAACTCAATTGAGAAGCAATCCGTTTTTGCCATTTTTCAACAAGCTTTACAAATCACACCAACTCGTTAATAACAAGCAATATAAAGACGCGAAGAAGATTATTTTGAAACAAATTCAAAAAAAAGATTCCAACGAATGCATTGCATGGTATAATTTATCACGGATTTATGAATCCGAAAATAAACTAGATTCAGCATTTATTTTTTCGGAAAAAGCGCTTCATAAATTTTTCGAACAGCATCAAAATGCGAAAAATGCAAAAATAATTGGAAAAAGATATGCACTTAATTTAAATGATTTCAACGGATTAATTGTACAACAAATCGAAAAAATCTATTTACTCAATAGGAAATCGGAGCCATCAGTAATTGAAAAGGACAAGCAATTGAACCAATTTTACATTGATCAATTTTTGGCATCAAAATACAGAATCAGTCATCATCCATATTACTCGAAGTACCAAGACAGTGTTGAAAATACAAATTCAGATTTGTTGTGTGTTCAAAGACTCGATTTATTGGTAAAAGAATTTATTAAATGTCAAGATACCATTGAGTTCAAAACCGTTCTAAATACAAGAAGCATCCAGCATTTTAAAAAATACGTAGAGCAATATTGGAAAAAAATTGAAAAAAACTCCTCATTGAAAAATAGTTTACACCTCACAAGTTTTTACAAGTTTATAGAGGATTCTATGTACAAAATGGCCTTTGAAGGAGTACTAACAGAAAATAAAGAGGAAAAGTATCTTAAATTCATTGAAGAATATCCCAATGCTCCACAAAAAGATAGTGCATATAACCTTGCAGAGAACATCGCCTATTTAGACGCAAAATCACTCAATAAGAATACGCAATATGAATTGTATTTAACCAAGTATCCAAAAGCCCGCCATCGCAAGCAAATTGAATATTTAAAACGCTATCTGAATGTTATTCCGGTGCCATATCTCACAAAAGATCTCAAATATATCTATGTAGATTCTGCGAGTTCTGAAACATGGACAGACAGCCTCTATGATTTCGCATATCCATATGCCTCTAATTACCACAAAAAATGGTATTCCAATGGTTCGATGTTGGTTCCTGGTTGTGCATTGGTCATGAAGTTCGATGATTTTGGTGCATCTGAGTTCTTTTATATCGAAAAAGATGGCACACCGGTAAACAACAAAACATATGATGAAATTGTACAATTTACTAAAAATTTAGCATTCGTACAAAAGGCTGATCGCCATGGGATTATTAATTCATTAGGACAAGAAATATTGCCATGTAAGTTTCAAAGAATTTACTTTGATACTGCTTTAAAAATTGGAATATTATTTAATGGAAAGGCATGGGGGTTATTCAACATTACGGGTAAACTGATAACTCCTATGCAGTTTTCAAGCATTTTAAGTCCATCAGCCTCAATTTCAGTGAACGTTGATATCATAGAGTTACCCAAGTCCTTGTTGCCTGTGATGAACGAAAGTTATTGGGGGTATATTACTCGAAGTGGAGAAAAGGCCATTGATTTTAGTTATAAACAGGCATTTCCATTTAAAAATGGAGTTGCACTGGTTGAAACCCAATCTGGGAAATGGATGTATATAGATTTTGAAGGAAAACAGGTTTCAAAAGAATATGATTTTATCCAAGATCTTGAGAATGGCTATGCGAGGGTAACAAGAATTATTGACGGAAAGAAGAAATTGGGAATACTCGCAAAGCCTTTTAAATCGAAAATTCCGCAATCTAATTTATCGCACAATGAACTTCACGATCTTGGGAGAAAATTTGGGATCAAATATTTGTCGGACTCACTTCACAAAGAATTCATTGAGTTGCTACAGCCGAATCTAGAGGAAGTTATCTTTACACAAAATGCACATTTTAATGCTTTCGCTGTAAAAACCTCTAAAGGTTATAATGTTTTCGATACTGCGGGTGTCATGTTAAATAAAACACCAATTCTTAATTTATCAGTACTCGCTCAAAAATTATTCATCACAAAGGAAAAAAAATTGACACGTTGGTACAATTACACCAGCAATTTAATGTCGAATATCTCTTTTGAAGAGATCAATATTCTTTCAGATCATTTGATTGCAGGAATGTTGAAGGGAGTTTGGAACGTTTACAATATCAATGAAAAAATATTGCCAATTTTCAATGAAAAAGGACAGCAATTTAAAGACTTTGAAGCTATTGTCCCTGCTGAAAAAGAGGGTTATTTTATGGTTCAAAAGAAGGGAGTTTGGGGATTGTGTACTGAAGATGGCAGGATCATTTTAGATTGTAAATTCCAGGATATTTATTTCACTGATAACCCCAACCACTTTATCGTAAGAATTCCGGAATCATCGAGCAACGAAGAAAGTGCTTGGGGTGTGATCAATACAGCTGGAACATTTATTGTTGACCCAGTATTTGAAGGTGTAAGTTTTGAGGATTTCAGCGGTTATTGGTTGGTGCCTTACAATGAAAAGAATGCATGGCTCGACCAAAAAGGCAATTTGTTTGCTGAACCCATAGAATAATTATTTATTCCAAAATTTGGCATTTAAGAAACCAATGATGGTGTATGGAATGATGGCATCTATGAGGTAAGCCACAATATCAAAAGCCGGGTACCAAACATGATTTGTATAAGGAATAAATATAAATGCAAAAAATCCTACGGCGAGTGAATGCAAAACAGATTTCAGCAATGTCACAGAACCAATGGCATTAAATAAGAAAATCAGGAAAAATCCGGCAATCACATCGCTTAAAAATCCACGAAGCATAGGCATGGCCATTCCAACATTCATTTTTTGGTAATACGCAACAGACATCCACGGTTTTCCTTCCGTACTCATATGATATTTGTACTTCTCATCTTGCGACATTGCAGGATTTGGCATGGGCATCATGTACTTACCTTCTTCCAAATTCAGAGAATTCATAAATTTGATGATGGTATCTTGCTTTGATGTGTACTGCTGAGAACCTTCATGAAGATTGGCAGCAGCAAAGGAAATAAATTGCCAAAAAAACAAAATAAATCCTGTGATAATTGAGGGTAAAATGATTTTTTTCATTTTACGAAAGTATGAATTTTTATCTATTCTTTGTAATGGTAATCACACGATCGCCACGTTTGAAAGTATACCACTTATCGCAAACAGGATTAGTGCCATAGAAAACAAAATTTCGCTGAGAATCATCAACATGGGCTATGTCTACGCGACCTTTTACAATTCCATACTCACAAGCATTTACGAAATGCAGAGAATCTTTAATAATTGCGTTGTAAAACCGTCCTTTTTCGTTTTTTGCATATACAGTTCCAGAAATCGTCCAAACATCGTCTACAGACTTTAAAGTGGAATCTCCGGCTATTTTGGTGCGTGTATACACATTGTTCCATAGGAATGTTTCTTGCGTTGAAGCGTTTTTAACAACCAACCCTGTGGTTTCCATTAAATATTCAGGTTGATTAAACTCATTTCTATCCAAATAAGTGAGCTTAATCGTTCCCCCAAAATACCAATCGTTACACAAAAAACCGCTTCCCAAGTCTACAAGAATCTCTGTTCCTGGTGTGTATGGATTCCCCTGCCATGTTACAATAGCCTTCCCCCTACGAATCACTCCATCATAACAAATTTGAGGCTCTACTCCAAAATCAACCGACATGATTCTATTGCTGCTATTAGTATCTAAAACAATAGGCAAACCAATATCGGAACCACCTCTATATTTTGCATTCAACGCATCTTGAACAACCGTTATAATGCGGCTATAATTATAATCTGCCAGATAATTATTACCTACAGACGACTCTAAGGTTTCAACATAATATGTGCAAGATTGAACTCCCAACAATCCAATACATAAACCTATAAGAGCAATAAATTTAATTTCAAGTCGTTTCAAAAGTCTCATAAAAGTATTTGATACAAAGTTAACTAAACTTTACATCTATCACAAACAATCAAGCTGTTTGCAAGAATTGGATGTATATTTGCACTAAATTGGTCCCTTCGTAGAATGGATACTACATGAGTCTCCGGAACTCAAAATACAGGTTCGATTCCTGTAGGGATCACAAGTGATAATATTTCAAATCGTTGTACTCACAACAATCAATGATATAATGCTATTTTTCGCATAAATGGTTGTAAAAATTTTCAATTTTCTTAAAAATTTTTTTGACTAATAGTCATAAATTAACAAAACAAATTTTTAATTAAATCATATTTTCTGAGGGACAATGAGTGCAAACTAAAAAAAAAGGCCATCTTTTCAGATGGCCCATTTTATTAGAAATAAACAATTACTATTTTATTCAACAATTAACTTTTGCGTGAACATGTTAGCACCACTTGATACGGTTACCATGTAAACACCTGCAGTTAATTCAGCAGTATTCAATGTTAATAAGCCGTTATTCTCAGCTTTAATTGTTCTAACCATTGCTCCAGAAATATTTGAAATATTTACCAATACTTCTTTTCCAAAGTTCTCTTTCATTGCAATATTCACAACATCTGTAGCTGGGTTTGGATAAACCATAACACCTGTAGTTTCAAAGCTTTTTACCGCAGCTCTGTTCATAACCACTGATTTTGTTTTGCTACATTCACATGTTGAATTGTTAATCAACGCATACATGGTAACATTATAAGTTCCATCTTTAATGAAATTGTGTTGTATGGCATTTCCATTCTTAGATCCACCATTCTCAATAACCCAAGTATATTTCACTCCGGTTTGAGCTCCCACTTTACCCGCGCCATCCATTGGCTCTAATTTCATTCCATAATATCCAAATGCATAATCTGGTGCAAATGTAAAGTCGCAAGTTTTTGGACCTTCGTTTACAGTTACTTCGTCGATGAATGTATCTGTGCAACCTCCTGCAATTTTCGCAATTAAGGTAACCTTGTACGACAATGTAATGGTATTTCCGTACATATGCACAGGAGCAGTTTCTGTAGATGTTGTGTTGTCTGAAAAATTCCAATCATAACTGATTTCACCTTGTGCCCATGTAGTTTTATTGTTAAATGCTACCGGAGAACCTGCGCATACATCTTGAGC
>CAZYBT010000038.1:0-21815 GCA_964645755.1 uncultured Rhizobium sp. | reverse complement strand
TCAAAGTATTGAACAAATTCTTCAAGAGCAAGATATAGACGCTGTATTGCCAACTATGGGTGGACAAACCGCATTAAATCTTGCAAAAGAAGCCGAAGAAATTGGGCTTTGGGAGAAGTACAACTGTAGAATCATCGGTGTAAACATTGCGGCAATAGACAAAATGGAAGACCGCGAAAAGTTCCGCCAACTCATGGTTGAATTAGGTGTAGGAGTAGCTCCAAGCCAAGTGGCCAATAGCTTTTTAGAAGGAAAAGAAATTGCGCAAAGAATTGGCTTTCCTCTTGTCATTCGCCCATCATATACACTTGGAGGTACGGGTGGAAGCTTCGTTCACAAGAAAGAAGATTTCGACCGAGCACTGCAAAGAGGATTAGAAGCGAGTCCGGTACATGAAGTTCTCGTTGAAAAAGCCGTTTTAGGTTGGAAAGAGTATGAATTAGAATTGCTCCGCGATTCCAAAGATGATATTGCCATTATTTGTACCATTGAGAATTTTGACCCAATGGGAATTCATACTGGCGATAGTATCACAGTTGCTCCAGCAATGACATTGAGCGACACCACCTTCCAAAGAATGAGGGACATGTCGTTCAAAATGATGCGTTCGATGGGAGTATTTGCCGGTGGATGCAATGTTCAGTTTTCTGTCAATCCAGAAAATGAAGACATCATTGCAATTGAAATCAATCCCCGTGTAAGTAGAAGTTCAGCATTGGCTTCTAAAGCTACGGGTTATCCAATTGCCAAAATCGCAGCTAAATTGGCTATCGGGTATTATTTGGATGAATTAAAAAACCCTGTTACCAAAACTACCAGTGCATTTTTTGAACCTGCAATTGATTATGTAATTGTGAAAATTCCTCGTTGGAACTTCGACAAATTCCATGGTTCAGACAAGACCTTAGGGTTACAAATGAAGAGTGTGGGTGAAGTTATGGCCATTGGAAGAAGCTTCCAAGAAGCCCTGCAAAAGGCTTGTCAGAGCTTAGAAATCGGCCGACACGGCTTAGGTGCAGACGGTAAAAGCAGCAGAAACCTTGAAGAATTGGTTCACGGCTTGGAACATGCCAGCTGGAACCGTGTTTTCCAAGTAAAAGACGCTCTTTCCCTTGGAGTTCCAATCTCCTCTGTGCAAAAAATCACCAGAATTGACCGTTGGTTCCTTGAACAAATTGCCGATTTAGTGAAAACTGAAACAGAAATTCGCCGCTATAACATCGACAATATTGCTGAATCTCTTTTGAGAACTGCAAAAGAAAAAGGATTTTCCGACGAACAAATTGCTTGGCTTATGGGTGGAAATACCACTGCGGAACATGTCTACGAAAAACGTAAATCTTATGGAATTAAAAGGGTTTACAAAATGGTTGATACTTGTAGCGCCGAATTCCCAAGTCCTACCAATTACTTTTACTCAACTTTTGAAAAAGAAAACGAAAGTGTTTTCTCCGACAAAAAGAAAGTCTTTGTTTTAGGAAGTGGTCCCAACCGAATTGGACAAGGAATTGAATTCGATTATTCTTGTGTTCACGGTATATTGGCAGCCCGCGAAGCAGGTTATGAAGCCATCATGATTAACTGTAATCCTGAAACGGTAAGTACAGATTTTGACATGGCAGATAAGTTGTATTTCGAACCAATTTATTGGGAACATTTATGGGAACTCATTGAAAATGAGAAACCTGAAGGTGTTGTAGTACAATTAGGCGGTCAAACAGCATTGAAACTTGCTGAAAAACTTCACGAAAAAGGAATCAAAATTATTGGTACTTCTTTTGACAATATGGACATTGCTGAAGACAGAGGTCGCTTCAGTGATTTGCTCGCTGAATTGAACATTCCTTATCCTAAATATGGTGTGGCTTTAGACGCTGAGGAAGCGATTAAAATTGCGAACCAAGTAGGTTACCCTGTGCTTGTTAGACCGAGTTATGTTCTTGGGGGACAAGGGATGGTGATTGTAATCAACGATGAAGATTTAGAAAAGGCCGTAGTAAAATTATTGGGTAATTTACCTGGCAACAGGGTACTCATTGATCACTTCTTAGACAGAGCTGAGGAAGCAGAATCTGACTGTATTTGCGACGGTGAAAATGTACATATCATTGGAATGATGGAACACATTGAACCTGCTGGAATTCACAGTGGCGACAGTAGTGCAGTACTTCCTCCTTTTAATTTGAGTGATAAAGTTCTTTCACAAATGGAAGAATACACCACAAAAATTGCCAAAGCATTAAATGTTAAGGGCTTACTTAATATTCAGTTTGCAATCAAAGGGGAAGATGTTTATGTGATTGAAGCAAATCCGAGAGCTTCTAGAACCGTACCTTTCATTTGTAAAGCATATGATGTTCCTTATGTAAACATGGCCATGAAAGTGATGTTGGGAGTAAATAAAATTACCGACTTTACCATTCCAAACCGACCAGCTGGTTGGGCAATTAAACAACCTGTATTTAGTTTCGATAAATTCCCTAACGTAAACCGCGAATTAGGTCCAGAAATGAAAAGTACAGGAGAAGCTATTCTCTTTATCAAAGATCTTAAAGATCCTGTATTCAGAGAGCTTTACAAGCAAAAAAGCATGTATTTATCATATTAAATCCATTTTAAATTCATAAAAGCCCCTGAAAATAGGGGCTTTTTCGTTTTATATACAATTGCCTCCTTCTATTTTCCATAAAATTGTAACATATGTGTCGTATGATTCGTTTAATATATAAGTTTAACAAAAATCTACTTTTTAAATTATGAAAAAATTATGCTTCATCATGGCGTTAAGTTTGGCTGGAATGGCAAACGCGCAAACCGACAAAAACAACAAGCTCAGCATTGAGCAAAAAGCTGATAAACAAACTGAAAGAATGAAAAAATCTCTCAACCTTACCGACGCACAAGTTCCATTGGTTAGGGATGCAAATTTGAAGGCAATTCAAGAAAAAGAAAACCTTAAAATTGAAGTTCAAAACAGAAAAAAGGCTATTCACGACAATCACAAAAATCAATTGCAGGGCATTTTGACTGCAGAACAAATGAAAAAAGCGGACGCAATGATGAAAAAGAGGGAAAAGAAGATGAAACGCAAGCACAAAGATGAATAAAGAAAGGCCGCATTTAGCGGCCTTTTTCATATTAAGATTGTGGTGGAGGTGGTGGAGTTCCTCCAGAATTTCCGTTTCCTCCATCTTGATTTCGTGGACCTCTATTTTTGTTGTAAGGCTTGCGATTTTTATTTTGATTGCGCGGCTGATTGTTATTTGAACCTTGATTTTCTCCTAAAGGCTTTGGAGCACCTTCAACGGAACGGTTTTGGTTGTTTTGCGACGAGTTGTTGTTTGGACGATTTTGGTTCTGACCCTGATTGTTTGGTTTATTTTTATCAAATCCTGGTCTATTGTTCCTGTTTTGATTGTTATTTGGACCACCGTCTCTTCTATTCTGATTGTTTCTATTGCGATTGTTTCGATCTCTTGGCCCCTTGTTATTGTCGAGCTTTTTCAACCCTTCAAATTCATTATCCTTCAAGAGCTCAGCATTGTCAATAAAATCATTGGCCTTTTCGTCGGCAATTACTTTTGCTAAAATTTCATTCGCAGGAGCAAGATCTGTTAATGCAGGAACTTGAATACCATTTTTATTGTTTTCCATGCACTCATTCACTTTTTCAACAGGCAAAGGAATCCAAGTTTGACTATCGTCATAAGAAAACCACATCAATTGTTTCAAAATATCAGTTTTTCTTGCAAAAGCAGTTCCAGATACCGTGTCTATTTTCACGATTTTAGCCTTTGGGAAGGCTTCTGTTGCTTCCAAATACATATCGAGCTCATAATTCAAGCAACACTTCAAACGACCGCATTGTCCGGCTAATTTTTCCATATTGATGCTTAAATTTTGAGAACGTGCGGCACCTGTGTTCACTTGTTTATAATCGGTTAACCAAGTAGAGCAGCAAAGTTCTCTGCCACAAACGCCTATTCCGCCCAATCTAGAAGCTTCCTCACGGTAACTGATATGGCGCATTTCAATTTTCACCTTGAACTCTTCGGCATAACGCTTAATCAATTCACGGAAATCAACCCTTGCCTCGGCGGTGTAAAAGAAAATTACTTTTCTGCCATCACCCTGAAACTCAATGTCTGAAATTTTCATTGCCAAATTCAGCTCAAAAGAAATGGTTCTCGCCTTCTCTAATGTTGCATTTTCTTTCGATTTTGCAACATCGTATTTTTCCATGTCCTTTTCGCCAGCAACCCTAAGAATCGGTAATAAATCCTCAGAATCTTCTCTGACCCTGTATTTTTTCAATTGCAATCTTACAATTTCGCCAGTGGCAGAAACAGTTCCAATGTCATAACCAAAACTACTTTCGCACACAACGTAATCGCCGGTGTATAAATCTAAATTGTGTGTATTCCTGAAGAACTCTTTGCGACTGCCTTTAAATCTAACTTCTACTATATCAAATGGTTTATAACCATCCGGAAGGTCCATGTCCTTAAACCAGTCATAGACATTTAACGCATTACAGCCGCTCGTTCCACAAGTTCCGTTGCTCTTACACCCCGAAGGTGCGCAACCGCCACTTTTTGTACCACATGATGAACAAGCCATATTTTTATATATTTTAAGATGTTGCCAAGCAACAATGTTTCAATTTTACAAAGTTAAGAATTGTGATTCGACAAATGTAGATTAATTCTCTTTTTCAGAGAAAACCCAAAGTTTTTGTCCCAAAAAATTGATAACCATTCCCATGATTGTTGCTCCTAAAACAGCCGCAATCTTATCCACTTTTACGCTGAAAATATGTGTGGATATTCGGGTAGAATTGGGGTAAACAAAGTTTGCCGCCAATTCAGTATCAGGTATCAAATGCAACAAGATTTCATTGGTTCCAACATTTGTTAATCCGCTGACCAAATACAACAACAAATATTTCGCCAAACGACCCTTATTGCTGTCTTTTTGACCCCATGTCCAATGCTTATTTAATTGATAATTCACATAAGTTGCAACAATGATTCCCAAACTTTTGGCTAAAGCAGTAGGTAAAAACTGACTCAACAAATAGTACACAGATATATCTATCAGAAAAGACAATCCCCCTACAATACCAAATTTAGTAATGGCGATATATGTTTTACTCGAAATCAAAACTCTCTTTTTTTAAATTTGTGAAAATGTATGTCCGTCAAAGGTACAATTGATTCCCAATTTTAACGCAATATTTTGTTGGTCGTGACCTGCAGGAAAATCAAAAATTATTGGAAACCCTTCATTTTCAAGATTTTCCAAAATAATTTCTTTGATATTTTTACCAAATGGAATTGTATGGTCTTTCATATCTATCATAGAACCAACAATTAAAGCCTTAATTCCTTTGAAAGTTCCAGCCATTTTAAGTGAACATATCATCCGATCCATATGATATAAATACTCATCTAAATCTTCGATAAACAGAACTTTCCCTTTATAATTTTTAGCAACAATGCCACTATGCGCAAACAAAAGCGACAAATTACCTCCAACCAACTGTCCCTCAAAAGAAGCATGGTTCATTATTTCGCAATTTCTTAATCCATAATAATTTGCATTGCCTGTTAATGCATTAAACAGATACCGTTGATTGAGTTCGTGGTGAGGATTTTCAAGATTAAACTGCATCACCATAGGGCCATGTATTGAAGCCAAACCTTGATTTTGAAAGGTGAGATGCAGCGTTGTAATGTCTGAAAAGCCTATCCACCATTTTGGATTCGACAAAAAATCTATATCGGTAATTTTTTCTAACAGTTGGGTACACCCATAGCCACCTCTTGCACAGAAAACAGCTTTAACCTCAGTATTTTCTGCCGCCCACTTCAAATCTTGAGCCCTGTTTTCAGCAGTTCCTGAAAACTGATGATATTCACCGAACAAATTTGGTGAAAAAACCACATTCCATCCACAACTTTTGGCCCAGGTTTGAAATTTTTTTGTTTCCGGAAGTTTGATACTCCTCGCTGGCGCAACAATGGCAATTGTGTCTCCTGGTTGCAAGTACTTTGGGACAATCATTTTACAACCGGTATGAGCAAATTACTTTGAGAAATCACTGTTGTCATTTCGCTGTTGCGAGAATCGGAAGGATACTCAAAAATGGGAAATGTAATTTTTTGACCACTTTTTTCCAAATCGGTACAAACCGACTTCCATGTAGGTGAACCTTTTCCAAGTTCTGAATTAGCGGTAACCTTATGAAATTTGCCACCTTTTAATTTCCGAACGGTATAGGTTGTTCCTGATATTTCTTGGTTTACTGGAATTCCAACAAAAATTTCCATATCACCCTCAGTATTTGGAACTTCGTTGTAAACACACATCAATGCTCCTTTAATAATCAATTTATTTTGAGTGATGTATTGAATAAGCGATCCAGAAGTTTGAGACACCAACTGGGCCAAATCAGCATAATTTGCTGTAAATGATCGACCTAAAACTACCATATCAGGCTTTTCAGTTTGCTGCAAAACATAGTCTGTATTGGCCAAAATTAATCCTTCCTTTTTCATTGGCTGGGCTGTATCCCTTTCTGACTGTAACTCACTTTGATTTTGCGAATTAAAATCGAATAAATGTCCATTTTGGTGGTATAAAAACAACAAAATGGCGATCAACACAAGGATAAAAGCCGCAGCAACAACAAAAGGTTTTGAAAAACGGTTCATAATTTTTCGCTAAATTACATTGAAACGACGAATTTATGGTATTTTTGCATTGTGAAATTCTTAGCTGAAATCGAAATTCTCCCTAAAAAAGGGTTGCTAGACCCGCAAGGAAAAGCCGTTACACATAGCATGCCATCAATTGGATTAAACAATGTAAATGAAGTTTGCGTTGGTAAATTTATTACCATGGAAATTGAGGGAAGCACCGAGGCAGAAGCACTTTCAACTGCTGAAACAGCGAGCAAAAAGCTTTTGGCTAACCTTATCATGGAAAGTTATAACATTCGCATCAAAGCATTATGATTATTTACAACGTCACTTGTAACGTTGAAAAAAGCATGGCAGAAGAGTGGCTTCATTGGATGCGCACAGAGCACATTCCTGAAGTGATGGCAACTGGCTGCTTCACAGAACACAAAGTGCTAAAGCTTTACAACCCGGAACACGATGACGAAGGCATCAATTATGCCATTCAGTACACCACTGAAAGTTTCGAAACTTTAGAACATTACAGAAAAAATTTCGGTCCAGGATTACAAGCAAAAACATTGGCAAAATACGGCGACCAGGTTCTAGCTTACAGATCTGTACTCGAAATTATTGAATAAAATGTCGTTCAAAACCATCCATATTGAAGAGGCAATCCAACAAAAATTGTCGTTTCAATGGATTGATGTTCGAAGCGAATCTGAATATCAGAAGGCTCACATTCCTGGTGCTATCAACATTCCTTTGTTGTCTAACGAACACAGAGTTCTTATTGGAACATGCTACAAGCAACATGGCCGAGAAGCTGCGGTTGAATTGGGCCTCGAACTCATTGGTCCGAAAATGTTGGAATTGTTCCGAAAATACAAGCAAGCCGAAGTTGAAGGAAAAAAACTACTGTTTTATTGCTGGAGAGGTGGTCTTAGAAGTCAAATTAGCACAACTATTTATTCATGGGCTGGTCAAAAACCTACTCTTTTGGTTGGAGGTTATAAGTCTTTCAGAAGCTTCATTCACAGTCAATTTGAGAAACCCTTGAATTTGAAAGTCATTGGCGGATCAACGGGAAGTGGAAAAACTGAAATTTTGCATTTATTGCAAAAAAAAGGTGAACAAATCATTGATTTAGAAGGTTTGGCTTTACATAAAGGTAGTGCTTTTGGGGGACTTGGGTTTCCACCTCAACCGAGTACAGAAAGTTTTGAAAATTCGATCGGACTGATCATTTTCGGATTTGATTTGTCGAAAAAAATATTTGTAGAAAACGAAAGCAGGCTCACCGGACATTGCTTTTTACCGCTTGGGTTTTGGAATCAAATGCAATCGGCTCCTATCATAGAGGTTGAGGTTGACAAAGAAACGAGAATCAAGCGTTTGGTAAAGGAATATGCCCATTTTGATATTGAATTATTAAAAGAAAAAACAAACATCCTCCGAAAAAAACTTGGTGGGCAACATGCCAATGAAGCCATAGAACATCTTGAAAGTAAACGCTTTGAACTTTGGATCGATAAACTTTTGGTTTACTACGACAAAACTTACGGTTATAGTGTAGAAAAAAACACAGCGCGTTTAAAAACAATTGAATTCAATTGGAGGTTAGTTGATGAAAGCATAGACAAAATCACACAACTATAAAAGTTATTATAAAATGGAACTTAAAAATAAAATTGCTGTCATTACGGGCGCTAACAAAGGCATAGGACTTTGCTGCGCAGAGCAACTTTTGGCGGAAGGAGCCATCGTTTACGGAATTTGCAGAAGTGGATGCAGTTTACAACACGAAAACTATACTTGTTTAAAAGCCGATGTTCAACACTTTGAGCAGTTAGAGACGGTTTTTAATACAATTCTTACCAAACACGAAAAAATTGATATTTTAATTAACAACGCTGGTTTGGGATATTTTGGTTTTTGTGAAGAAATGCCTCTAGAACAATGGCATACAATGTTCAATACCAATGTAAATGGTTTGTTTTATGCAACCAAGCTTGCATTGCCTTCTATGAAGAAACAAGGCTTAGGACATATCATCAACATTTCATCGATAGCGGGATTAGAAGGGTACCCTCAAGTTTCGGGTTACAATGCTACAAAGTTTGCTGTAAGAGGATTTAGCGATGCCCTTTACAAAGAAGTAAGAGATTTCGGTGTTAAGGTAACCTGCGTTTACCCAGGTTCAGTAAAAACCGACTTTTTCAGACATTCCGAAAACATCAAAGCTCACGACAACATGCTCATGCCTGAAGATGTAGCTGGACAAATTGTGTATGCTTTGAAATCGCCAAACAATTTCCATCACGTTAACTTAGAAATTAGGCCATTAAAACCAAGAGGTTAAGTTTTTTAAATTATTAATCGTATTTTTGCACCACTTAATAAAAACCATCACATCATGAAAGTAGCCATCAATGGATTTGGACGTATTGGTCGTCACGCATTCAAATTTTTAATTGAAAAACCAGGTGTTGAAGTTGTTGCTATCAACGACTTAACCGACAACGCAACTTTAGCACATTTGTTAAAGTACGACTCTGTACATGGAAAATTCAATGGAACAGTATCTCACGACGATCAACATTTGATCATCAATGGCCAAAAAATCAAAGCTTTGGCTGAAAGAGATCCAAAAAACCTTCCTTGGGGTGAAATGGGTGTAGATGTAGTATTGGAAAGTACCGGTTTCTTCACTGATGCTGCTAAAGCAAACGCTCATATTGAAGCTGGTGCTAAAAAAGTAGTGATTTCTGCTCCTGCAACTGGTGATTGTAAAACAGTTGTTTTAGGTGTAAATGATAACATCCTAGATGGAACTGAAACCATCATGAGCAATGCGTCTTGCACTACAAACTGCTTAGCTCCAATGGTAAAAGTTTTAGACGAAGCTTTTGGTGTTGAAAGCGGTTTCATGACCACTATTCACGCTTATACTTCAGACCAAAACCTACAAGATTCTCCTCACAAAGATTTGCGCAGAGCAAGAGCCGCTGCATACAGCATTGTTCCTACGAGCACTGGTGCTGCTAAAGCAGTTGGTTTGGTTCTTCCTCATTTGAAAGGAAAATTAAACGGTAACGCTATGCGCGTTCCTATTCCAGATGGTTCTGTAACCGACTTCACTGTAATTTTGAAAAAACAAGCCTCTGTTGAAGAAATTAACGCTGCTATGAAAGCTGCTTCTGAATCTTCTTTGAAAGGTATTTTAGAATACAACACCGACCCTATCGTAAGTATCGATATCGTTGGTAACAGACATAGCTGTATCTTCGATTCTGAGTTGACTCAAGTAATTGGAAATACTGCAAAAGTTGTAGGTTGGTACGACAATGAAACTGGCTACAGTTCAAGAGTTGCAGATCTAATCGCTAGAATTGGTTAATATTGAATTCTTTATAAACGAAAAAAGGCGATCACTTGATCGCCTTTTTTCGTTTATAAACCTTTTCTTATTTGTTTTCCTGCATAGAAACACCAACCTTACCACTGATTTGTACCCGAACCAAAATTTCGGTTTGACGCGGTGAAATATCCGTAATTGTTAACTTTTTCAAGTTGCCTTTCAAATAAATACCACCATCTAATTTTTTATTCAAAGATTCATTAATGCCTTTTTCTGCTGATGCCAACGTTGACGTAATATCAACAACCATGGCTTCTTCCATTTTCTTTCTAATAGTTTCATTCAACAACCATTTTGCTGATTTTAACAACAAATTCTTGGTCGACAAATCATACTCAACCTGCTTAATGCTCACAATTTTCTTGGCTGCATCAAACGTTGGAACTCCCAATAAAAACAATGTTCCTGATTTACTACCTATAAAACCAACTTCAACACCCAATTTATCTTTTGCCGCAAACATTCTCAATTTCTGAATGATGATGAAATCTTTGCCAACTACAAATTTCTCTTTTGACAAATATCCCATGATTTGTTTTGCCAAAGAATCATAATTCATGCTCACATCAGTGAACACTTCAAACCCATCAGATGCTTTATATGGCGCTAAATTTGGCAATGGAGCCAATGGAATTGCCCATTTGGTAGATTGAATTGCCGGAGTGGCTTTTAACCCAATAGAAAAGCTTAGCTTGCTTTTGTTAAATGTTAAATCCGACAATGAAAGTTCTTTAGGCTGAATTTTTAAATACCCAATTTTGTCAATATAAATGTCTTGCTGCAATTGATCAAAAACCGGCTTTACATAAGGCTTTAGATCTACTTTGGCAATTTCCTTATCAACCATTTTCGATAAATCTCCTAAATACGGTTTGATGCGATTCATGAGCATGTTTGTAACATCAAATCCAAAAATCACTTTGATTGGATCAACAGGTGTTAACTCTGAAATACTAGTTGTAGACGAAATTTTATAATTTGGCAGCAATTTAAATTTACAATCTATACCAATTTTTGCCCTTTTCATGGGCTCATCAATGCCAATTTGAAATCCAACTGGTGGAGTTGCACATTGGTCCATAATGCACATCGGACAATACTCGCCTTTGGCGCCATATTGCAAATCCAAACCCAAGCCTAATTGACCAACCCCTTTTCCCTCGATATTAAAAGAGGAACGATTTAACTTGTACTCATATCTCAAGCCTTGACAAGGCTTGTCTGATCCTTTGAAAGACTTATCTACTTTATCGTCAGCCATTTTAAAAAATGGCATCAAATCTATTTCCAATGGAATGTTTACTTGAGAAACTACTACAGGAAGCGGTTTCACTTCAACCACAGCATTCATATCTGTAGGAGGAGTAGGCTTAATTAAACCACAAGAATTTATAAATAAAATTGTTGCGATTCCGAAAAGATTTATTTGTTTCATTTTCATTGCTCTGCAAAAATAACACAACTGAACGAACCTTCTGAAGTATCAACAATTAAATAATACAGTTGCGATTTTGAATCTTTTGGCAACCACAACATTAAATTCTCAGAATCCATGGCATCCTTAAATTGCGATTCAAAAACCAGTCTACCCAAAGGATCCACCAGTCGATACGATCTTATTTTTGCCGATGTTTTAATTGCAAATTTATCTTTAACGGGGTTTGGATATACCGCTATCTCCCGATTGCTACTCAAACCAATTGTTGCATTTAACTGAACAATGAGTCCGCTGTTAAAGGTGTCGTTTTCTGGAATCAAATCCAATTGATTCAATCCATATACCTTCACCTTATGGAGACCAACTTCCATGAGTTCAAGGCGCCTCTTAAAAATAACCCAACTACTGTCTCCCGGGTTTAATTGTGCAAAATCAATTGTGTCGCTGTACCAAATTTTGGATGTAATGTTCGAACTGATTTCCATTGTTAATTTTCCATTTTTGAGGGACGAATCTTTGCCCAAATTGCTGATTCTCACACGTGGGAACATACCCTGCTTGGTTTGATAAATGTAATTGTAAGCCGGAGAATCAATGCCTAAAATTGCGAAATCCCTATCCACCAAAACTTCTAGAAATTGCTCCAAAGTATCATTGACAAGATTCTGATCTAACAGATGATAGGTGATGGCTTTTATGGAATAAAAACCAACTTTTGCGAAGGTTTCATTGAATATGAATTCTTTATCCTTCGAACCTCTCGGCGCTATTGTGTCTGTTGCCGTGAATGTGCTTTTCACCAACTTATTTTGATAATGCAATTCAAGTTTGGTCTGAATGCCTTTCATTGAATCTCTACCTTGATTGCTTATTTTAACCAATGTACTGCCTAGCGTTTGTCCGAGATAGTATTTTGATCCACCAGTCAATGTAATTTGTTCTGGAAAAGCATCCTTACCAATATCTGCAAACATAGATTTCATCAGTGTATCATTTTTTACATACATGTCGCCTACAAAATTTGTACGCACCAAAAATTGGTATTTTCCCGGTAACGAAGGGTAAAATTTCTTAAAAAAAGTGATTGACGATTGTGCACTTGTGTCTAAATTCACATTTGAAATGTCGTTGTGTACCAATTTACCGTTGTAATGAATCTCAGCAATAACGGGACAGTTGGATACAGATTTAAGATAACCGTTGTTTCGTATCGTAGCCCCCAAAGTATAGCCAACAGCACCAATACTCATGGTATCAACAGATGTAATTTTTACTGCTTCATAATCATAAGGCAAACCAATGTTAAAGGTAGATTTCAAACTGTCATTCTTCGGATATATGTCAATTTTTGTTCTTCCATGTATCAAAATTGTATAAACACCTTTTTTAGGCGATTTGAAGGACTTTGGCGCAGAAAATGACATAGAGGTATACCCATCAATATCTGGTGTCACGCTATCTAAATAAACAAGGTTTTTTAGTGGGTCATAGATTTTAATGAGTATTGGCATTTTGTAAATCGATAAAATCCCATCATTAAAAGCTTCAAATTTGATTGGAATATTGGTGTTTTGAGGATAGAATTTGGTTGACAAGGGTAAAATCATAGAATCTAAACCAAAGTCAATTTTCTTATAAACCACAATCCATTTGAACTGGGTGTCATTATACCGGTATTTATCGGTCGTCATTTCTGTGATAAACATTACCTTTAATTTGCCGGTGTCTGTGCATTTAAATGTGGGCCAAAACAGTATCTTGGTTTGAAATTTAGGCAAGCTCAAGCTAATGGCATTGTTATAAATTTCTTTTTTACCTTGTAAAATCACACATCTAGTTTTGAATGTAGGTGAGTTGTCGTATCCTAAATTCATAATGGTAGCCAACGGCTGTAAGGTATCTTTTAAATACTCATAAGTTAGGAAATCCATCACTGGGTCGTGAATTGTTTTGACCATAACATCTTGCTTTAAACCAACATAAAAATACTTAATGAAAGTATCGTTATCAACCACTTGATCGTCTTTAAATTTGGAGTAAATCAACATTTTATGTTGCCCTAATTCCGAAGGAAAAAATGTTTTAGGGAAAGTGTAAGTGCGCGAAATTCCTGGAGAAATTGTATCTCGAATGACCTGACGGTATAAACGTGTATTAGGCCCCCAAATTTCACATACAACAGAAATGCTATCGCTTGGCTTGTATGAGCCAACATTTTTTATTTTTCCTATTGGAGCGATGGTATCGGTTGTGTATTTGTTAATGGTATCGGAGGGCAGAATTGCGGCTGTTGCCGCAATATCATAATCGGCTTGCAAACGAGGTTCAATGATAAATCTATAAGGGGCAACAGGGTGAAAGTCTATCCAATTAGTATCTCCTAAGGGTTCAGCAAAGAAAAACGTTTGGGGTCTGATGGGATCTTCAATTTGATACCCGAAAGATATATTGTTCATATCTAACTGCCGAATTCCCACAAAAAAAGAACCTTTAACTTTAACAGGATTCTTTAGGTCCAACGTGTAGGTTCCGGAGACGGTTTTCAAGCTATCGCTTTCATAGATCAACTTACCTGGTCGGGCTTTTAAACTATCGTAGCTCCAAATTCCAATTTTAAACTTCAAACCGGTGCTCGCGAACATCACCGAAACTTGGTTGATAGCCTTAGAAATGTTACTTTGAAAGCGCGCTACAAAATCGCCCTGCGCACCATTAAATCCAATTCCTCCGGGTGCAGGACCCTCGGTAATGTCTCTGTAACTGTAAATATTTTCATTGCCCAATCTATATGAAAAACCGGTATCGTTAGACGAATTCTGGTCGTTACAAGACACATAAATGGTATCTAATCCCTTTTTTGAGGGACTCATGGAAGGCACTGCGAAGAATTTTTCTTCACCCTTTTTGAGATTTACCTGAAAACTATCTCTTTGCTTATTTTTCCCGATGGTATATGTTAGAAGTTGAAAACTATTTAAATCGGCTTTTCCAACATTTTTAAGAAGTACCTTTACGCTGTCGGGATTGCCAAGGGGCAATGGAATTTTACCCAAAGTATAAACACCACGAACAAAGGCATCTTTTTGAAATCGCGGGTAGTTAAATCGAATTGTAGGATGATACTCGGTTGTAAATTGAAGGCTATCGGGCAATGCATTTCCAGCGTAATAATGGGTTTGTTGACTGCCGTATCCGGCAACAGTAAAACTTCCCTCGAAATAAAAATTAAAGGATCCTTTGAGTGTGTCGAATTGATTGAATTCTACAAACAAGGTAAGATTTTCGCCTTTGGAGGTATCAAAACGAAATTTTTGAGAAAAAGGCAATTTATAAAAAGCCTCAGTACTGCCGATATGCGACTTTGGATTCTGACTATAAATTTGTTTTGCTGATGCAATTTCTGACACAAAAGAGACTTTGGTTGCGCCAAAAGTAGTACGTGAGGTATTGCCAATCCACATTTTCAACTTACATGAGGTATCAAAAGCAGCGCCATCGGATCTAAAAAATTCGAGCGATTCTATGGTATCACCGTGCTGTAAATTTCCCAAAACTTGTTTTGGAAAAATATAGGCAAATCTTGAATTGAAAACCTTGTTAGCACCGCTTGTTCTGAGAGGACCGGCAAAGTTTCCCAAATAATTTCCCTCACCAATTTGAACAAATTGGGCACTCAAAAACGGAGTAAAAATGAAAATAAAAATCGAAAAGATGGTTTTCCGCATAATACAAATGTAACCAATCCGAAAAGGATTTACGTTATTTGCAGTGAAAGTGAAAAAATCAGACATTATTAAAGAAATTTTTCAGAAGAAAAGCTATCTGTGTACTGGCTTGGATACTGAAATTGGAAAACTCCCACTGCATCTTGAAAAATCAGGAAAAGGATTGCTTGAGTTCAACAAAAACATTGTGGAATCTACTAAGGATTTCAGTGTTGCTTACAAAATAAATACTGCATTTTACGAACAGTACGGTAGTAAGGGATGGGAGTGGATGGAAGAAACTTTAAGTTATTTGCCAGAAAACACCTTCAACATTGCTGATGCCAAAAGGGGCGACATTGGAAATACCAGCAGTATGTATGCCAGAGCATTCTTCGAAACCATGAATTTCGACGCGGTTACGGTTGCGCCCTATATGGGAGAAGATAGTTTAAGACCTTTCTTAGAATTTGAAGATAAAACCGTTATTTGTTTGGCACTAACCAGCAATGCTGGGCATAAAGATTTTCAATTACAACAAACCAACGAACTTAAATTATATGAACGCGTGATTAACACTGTGAGCAAGTGGGGCAACACCGATAATTTAATGTTTGTTGTTGGAGCTACGAGGGCAAATTTGGTTGCTGAGATCAGAAGTTTAATACCAGAGCATTTTTTACTCGTTCCTGGAGTTGGTGCTCAAGGAGGAAGCCTAAAAGACATCACTGAAGCTGCAGCTAACAATGAAATTGGTTTACTTATAAACAGTTCACGGGGAATTATTTATGCGAGTAACGAAGAAAATTACGCAGAAAAAGCCCGAGAAGAAGCTCAAAAATTGGCTCTAGAAATGAGCACTTTTATCCAATAAATTTTGGTGAACGCTGAGCACTTGGTGAATGAGCGATTGCTGCTCGTTGTTTTGAATAATGTAATCACATTTATCAGACAATTCTTCATTACTAAGTTGCAATGACATGATATGATGAACTTGAGATTCTGAGAGGTTATCTCTTTTCATGACTCTTTCAAGTCTTATTTTTTCGGCAGCAATCACTCCTATTGTGAGATCGACGGTTTTATTGGCACCACTTTCAAACAAAATGGCAGCTTCTTTTATCACATAGGGCGATTTTTGCTCTGAAACCCAAGTTTCAAAGTGATCAAACACCCGAGGATGAACAATTCCATTCAATAAGTCCCGTGTTGTTTTATCCTGCAATAAGTTACGTGCAAATGATTTATTGATTTTGGTCTCTGATAAATAAAACTCAGGGCCAAAATTATCAATGAGTTTTTGTTTGAGGACACTATCTGTAAAATACAAGCGTTTAGCCTCATTGTCGGCTTGATAAATGGGTATTCCGAGGGAATTAAAAATAGAGCAAACCAAAGTTTTTCCACTTCCAATGCCCCCAGTAATACCCACTTTTAACATTAAAAAAAGAGATGTTTACGCCTTAGGCGCAGGATAAGCAGCTTGGGTCATTTCCATGCTGATACCTGTTTTTTCGATTTTCATTTTACCTTCTTCAATTTCGAGGATATATTGAGTATCGGTAACTGATGCAATTTTCCCGTGAACACCACCTGAGGTAACAACTTTGTCGCCTTTTTGAAGTGATTCTTGGAAGCTCTTAGCTTTCTTTTGACGGCGCATTTGAGGCCAAACCATGAAGAAAAACATCACAGCCATAATCAACAACATGACCATCATGTTGCCGCCTGCACCTTGCGCTGGTGCTTGTAATAAAGTGTATTGAATCATTGTTTATGTTTTAGTGATTATGACCGCCAGAAGTATTGGTATTTTCGCCTTCTTTCGCAGGAGCGTAAATATTTGCTGTGAACTTAAGCACAACCAAATCGGTTTTACAATCATCGAAATAAACTGAGATACTTTTTTCTACTTTTGGTGCTTCTGGATATCCATAACCAGAGCTATTAAATGTTGCTTTCACCTTACCCTCGCCACCTGGAGGTATAATTTCTTTGGTATAATCAGGTGTTGTACAACCACATGAAGCTTCTACTTTTGAAATGGCAACAGGAACTTTTCCTGTGTTTCTAAATCTGTAAGTGTGTTCAACAATTTCACCATCAGTGATTTTGCCGAAATCTTTCAAGGTATCGAGAAACTTAATTTCGCCAGCACCCACTTTTTTAGGTGCATTTTCTGGATTGCTGTTTTCAATGTCTTCAACATCCATTTCTTTGTTTCCCTGAGAACACGACAAAATCATGGTTCCTAACGCAATTGCCAAAAAGAATTTATTGAATTTCATAGTATACAAATATATTTAACTTTCTCTCAATCCGCGACCAGTTTTTTGGATTTGGCCTGTTTTTTCTAATTTAATCCTGAGTTTGTCCAAAATTCCATTCACAAATTTTGAACTATTAGGGGTGCTGTAATTTTTAGTAATTTCTAAGTATTCGTTGATTGTTACCTTTACGGGGATTTCTGAAAAATACAAAAACTCAGACAAAGTTTGTTTAATGATCAACAAATCCATGATGGCAATCCTTGCTGGATCCCAATTTTCTGTGACCTCGCTCACCATTCCATCATATATTTCCGACTGACGGATGGTGTATTTTAATAAATTCAAACCAAAGATTAAATCTTCATCATTCAAAGGAATGTTTTTCGACAAAGTAACCTCGTTGGTTTTTTTGAACGATTGAAGTGTTTTTGTAATTTCTCTGTAGGTTATGGATGCATCATCGGGCCAAGATGGATTGATATCTTCCAACAATTCATTGAATTGCTCATGCGAATCTACGAATGCAAAAAACAAATTTTCTAAAAATTCTTTCTGTTGAATCAAATCCGGCTCATCAAAAATTGCGTAATCCTGGACAAAGTCCCACGACATCATTGTTTGAAACCATCCCTCAAAATTTGATTGTAAATCAATCCAATTGTATTCAATTTTAACATCAGACAACAAGACTTCTTGGTGTAATTTTTGAATGATTGGGGTATTGTTTAAGATGCTGTATTGACGAATTTTATTGGCATCTGGATAAAATTTTGACCGTTCAAGGTTCAATTCGTCTTGTAAATATTGTTGAAACTGATATGGAAAATCGAGTAGAAACAGATAAAATGCGTGGCTTTGATAAATACTGTTTTTCAGATTGTCAACAAACATAAATTCATTGTCGATGCCACTTTGTTTCCATGAATACAACGTTTGTAACGTTTTTATTCTCACTAATCTTCTTGAAATCATTTAGAACGTAAAATTTATGCAAAGATAAGCAAAAATCGGTGAAAGCGTATTCAAAACGTGTATAAACGCATATATCCATTTAAAGAACGAATCTTTTGTTAAGGGTTACTTAATCTTGTAAACGATGAATATGTATACACTTACAGAATTGAACCAACTTGCATTTAATATGGGCAAATTGGCACTAAAAACCGAAAACCAACCTGCTGCAAATCAGAGAGCGATTTTACTGAATGAAAACATTTTAGAGACCGTTTTACACGTAAACAAGCATTTATCGTTGGCCAGCGTTTCAACAAAAGATGATCTACCAACAGAAATATTACAGGCTTATGTAAAATGTAATCGTCTGATGGCATACATCATACAAGCCTATCAAAAATCAGAAATTACAAGAGAAGAGTTTTTGCATTTTGAAATAGAATTGAAACTGCTCATGAACCGTTTGGAGGTGGCATGTGGCATGAACAATTCTAATCAATGATAACCTTTTGTTTCCTCACCACCCTGCCATCGGCAGCTCTCAAAATTACAATGTATGTTGCTGATGGATAACGTGAAGTGGAAATCTCAGTCATATTTTTTGTAATCATCTTATTTTCCTCAATGATTTGACCAACCATGTTGTACACTTCAAATGATAAATGATTGATGATGTCTTCGTTTCTCACCTCAATTTTTAATCGATTGTCTTTGGCAACAGGATATACCAACACCTCGTCGTAGACTACAGTATCGAAAATGCGGGTTCTTTGAACAAATTCCATTTGTATCGGAAGGTCGAAACGATATTGAGAAATGGCATTGCGCATGGTGATGACTTGTTGTTTTGTAAACATGTTTTGACATTGGTCAGAACTGTAATCCATGTAATTTTCGACCATGTCTGGCAGATCATCCTTTGGTTCGGTGCAAGTGTTCATGGATTTGTTACAGTTAAATCCGGAACCAACACCTTGCAACGGGGTATCATCGATATAATCATCTGCGGCACAACGGTTGATTTGAAATTGATCGTCGGCCCAAATGTGTCTCAAACCAAAATAATGACCAAACTCGTGTACAGCAACCCTTCCCATATTCGATGTATTCAGAGTTGAAGTATTCGCTAGCGGGTTGTTTCTACCCACAACTTTATAATGCAAGGTAACTCCTTGGTTTGAATCTGCAATCCAACTTTGGTTGTTCCAACTTGGATGTCCGAATGGTGGATAAGCAAACCCTAGAAGTCCGTCTGTGTTATTTTGAGACAAATCGCACACCCAGATATTGACATATTTTTTTGGATTCCAAGGACTAGAACCGCGGGTGTAATTTGATTTCATTTTATTATTGATATTATTACCACCACCCCAAGACGTGGTTAATGTTTGTTTTCTAATAATACCACTTGTTGGATTTCCATTAGGATCAACTGCAGCGAGAACAAACTTAATGCGTGCATCTCCAGCGCGAGATTTAAAGAATGATCGGGTATTTGATGTATCAAAATTTTGGCGGCAAAAATCTCTGTTGAGCACTTCCAATTGGTTGATTAACAAACTATCATGAATATTTTCAGCTGCAACATTGTACAAAACGTGATACACCACAGGAATTGTGTAAATGGTATCGTAGTAGTACATGGTATCGCGAATAATTTTTTTCCTCGATTTCACATCAAAATTAGAACGAACACTTTTGATATACTCCACATCCAATTGCTTTTTAAAACCTGGGTATTGTTTTTCAAGCTGATCCATAAGATCGCGGTGACCACAAGGCTCAAGAGCATCTGTTTGGGCAGTTAAAAAATTACCGCATAGGAAAAAGGATAAAAAGAAAATTATTTTTTGCATACTCATTCAAATTGCAATTAACGAAGTAAATACGAGAATTTTAGCATTTAAAAACACTAAAATCGGCAAGGATGATGAAATTATGACAAACTACGATTGATTATCGCGCCATTCGTAAACCCATTGACTTTGGATCATTTCGAGGTGACCTTCATTGCTTTCTTCTTTGGTACCAACGAATTCGGGTATTTCTAACACCCACTCAAGAAGGTCGGTGAATCTAATTCTATAGATTTGTTTTTCTCCAAACTCGTCTCCAAAGCGTTCATAGAGTTTCATTGCAATATCTTCGTAATCGGTCCAGTTTATTGGTAGTTCCATATTGTTTTAGGGTTGAAAAATTTAGGTTTAAGGTTTTATTTGAATGATTTTCTGTGAGATTAATGACCAATAATTCCAGATTGATCGGGAATGATTACAACCAAATCTCCATCTTCATCCAATTTACACTGACAAGCCAATCGGCTATTGTATTTAGGGTTGCGGGCTCTGTCTACATATTCCTCTTCTCTGTCGCTCATTTCTGGCAATAAATCTTCTCCTTGTTCAACATAAACATGACAAGTGCTACAGCCACAAACGCCACCACAGTTGTGATTCAACTGAATGTTATTGTCGAGTGCAACTTCGAGTATTGATTCACCTTCGAATATTTCGTGGGTTTCTGGCGCTTTGCCTTTTTCTTCAAATTTAAATGTAATGTTTGCCATATACGATTGCAAAGATAACAATCAAATTTGAGTTTTGTTGGTGTCTTTTTGACACTTACTAATCGATTGTTTTTGTTAGCAATATCAAAGTTTTACGCTTATTTTTGCACCACAAAATTATGCATTTCGAACTATCAGAAGAACATTTAGCGGTACAGCAAGCTGCGAGAGATTTTGCACAAACCGAATTATTGCCCGGTGTCATTGAAAGAGATGAGAAACAACAATTCCCTGCAGAACAAATCAAAAAAATGGGTGAGTTGGGCTTCATGGGAATGATGGTAGACCCTAAGTACGGTGGGGGTGGAATGGATGCCATCAGCTATGTTTTGGCGATGGAAGAAATTTCAAAAATTGACGCATCTGCCTCAGTTTGTATGAGTGTAAACAACAGTTTGGTTTGTTGGGGTATTGAGGAATACGGTACCGAAGACCAAAAACAAAAATATTTGGTTCCATTGGCATCAGGACAAGCAATTGGCGCCTTTTTATTGAGTGAGCCAGAGGCAGGTAGCGATGCTACAAGCCAGAGAACAACTGCTATTGACATGGGCGACCATTACATTTTGAACGGTACAAAAAACTGGATCACAAATGGCAATAGCGCTAGTTACTACTTGGTGATAGCACAAACCGATGTTGACAAAAAGCACAAAGGTATCAATGCATTCATTGTTGAAAAATCTTGGGCTGGTGTTACTGTAGGTAAAAAAGAAGACAAATTGGGAATCCGCGGAAGTGATACGCACAGTATCATGTTCCAAGATGTGGTTGTTCCT
>CAZYBT010000037.1:20907-21840 GCA_964645755.1 uncultured Rhizobium sp. | reverse complement strand
GGAAGCTAAAAAAATGCATTTGGAAACTTACCTCGCTTTAGAGGGTGAGGTTTTTCAGTTAAATAGCTGATATTTATATCATTGTGCTGTTTTGAGTGATATAATAAACACTCATTTTTCTGTGAATAAGTACATGATTTTTGCCCTTATTTTCGTTTTACTTTCGTAAATCACCATGAGTGCAGCACCTAAACAATCTACAAAAAAAACTAAATCGCCGGCTGATTTTTTAAAAGAAAGAACTTCCGACAAATCAGAACAAATTTCTGGAAAGGAAATATTGAAGGCTGCTACCTTGAAAAATGAAACAACACGCAAGGTTGTAGGGTTTTTATTGTTGGTTTTATCTGTTGTGTTTCTCATTAGTTTTATTTCATTTTTCTTTACCTGGCAAACCGATCAAAGTTTCTCTGCCGATGGTGGTGGGCAATATGATGGTGAAACAAAACTTAAAGCTGCCAATGCAATGGGTGCAATTTGCTCTAGTTTGGCGTTTTTCTTTATGCACAATGGTTTTGGTTTGGGCGCTTTTGCAATCTTACCTTACATGGTGCTTGCTGGGTTGTATTTGCTCTTCGATTATCGTCCTTTTTCACTGCTAAGAATTCTCTTACATACCATTCTCTTCGTTATTTGGTTTTCCTTGTTTCTCGGATATTGCTTTCAAATTTGGTTTCCTTTATTAGGGGGGACATTTGGCTATTTTGGAATTGTTCAGATTCAAAATAGCATTGGGCCTATTGGGGCATTTTTATTCTTAGCGGCCTTTGCAGTGGTCTACTCATTTGTTTTCCTCAATTTGAATCCGTTTTCTAGAATTATTCTCAAAAGCCCAGATGATTTGGAAGATGATGATGAAACAGACACAGCTTTAGATTTGAGTGCCAATGGAATTGTGGCTGAGAAAACTTCACCGAGTATCATTGTAGATGG
>CAZYBT010000037.1:0-20897 GCA_964645755.1 uncultured Rhizobium sp. | reverse complement strand
GATGATGAAGATGACGAGCATTCTTTGAGTTCAGATTCTGAAAACCTAAAAAGTCCGTTTGCAGATGATGATTTAGATGATGGACCTTCGGTAAGTGATTTCGAAAATTGGGATGGTATGAACATCACCATGAAACGAAAAGATGAGCAAGAACCTATGTCCCTCAAAAATAATGAAGAAAAGGTTGAGCAACCAACAGGACCTAAGTTTGAGCCAATTGTTGATGCAATAGAGCCAGAAGAATATTCGTTTAAGCCTGAAAATACGGCAATTCCGCAACAGGAAGAACCAGAGGAATTTGTGATTTATGCTGCCGAGTCGGAGGAAAGTTTAGAACCCATAACCGATACCAATGCAGGGCCAAAGGAAATTACGTTTGCCGATGGTTTTGCAATTCAAGATTTAACCCAACATGAAGATGAATTGGTTACAGAAAATAAGGGTGATGCGGCGGTTGAAAGGTTTGGTGTTGATACAGAATTTGATCCAAAGGCCGATTTAAGCAAATATCAATTTCCTACATTAGACTTGCTAAAAGATTACGACAAAGAGGCAAGAGATTGATATTGAAGAGATTAATAAAAGCAAAAAGTTAATTCAAGATACCCTCGAAAATTACAAAATTGGCATTTCTAGCATCAAGGCAAGTGTTGGTCCTACGGTAACTTTATATGAAATCATTCCAGCGCCTGGGGTGAAAATTTCAAGAATTAAGAACCTAGAAGATGACATAGCACTGAGTTTAGCGGCTTTGGGAATTCGTATCATTGCTCCAATTCCAGGTAAGGGAACCATTGGTATTGAAGTGCCTAATCGAAATCCAGAAATGGTGCCAATGCGAGGAGTGTTGGCAAGTAAGAAATTCCAAGAATGTGATTATCAGTTGCCAGTTGCCTTAGGGAAAACCATTTCAAATGAGATTTTCATTGCCGATTTGGCTAAAATGCCTCATTTATTGATGGCTGGTGCAACCGGACAAGGTAAATCTGTAGGGTTAAATGCAATATTGGTTTCGTTGCTTTATAAGATGCATCCTGCTTATGTGAAGTTTGTATTGGTGGATCCTAAAAAGGTAGAATTGACGTTATTCAATAAAATTGAGCGACATTTCTTGGCGAAATTGCCGGGAGATGGCGAGGCAATTATTACTGAAAACGCGAAGGTGATTAACACCTTAAATTCTCTTTGTGTGGAAATGGATAACCGATACAAATTGCTACAAGATGCCATGGTGCGAAACATTGTTGAGTACAATGGAAAATTTGTAAACCGAAAGTTGAATCCTCAAAATGGACATCGATTCTTGCCTTATATCGTTGTGGTAATTGATGAGGTGGCAGATTTGATGATGACCGCTGGTAAGGAAATTGAAATGCCGATTGCCCGTATTGCTCAGTTGGCTCGTGCCATTGGAATTCATTTGATTTTAGCAACTCAGCGTCCTTCGGTGAATGTAATTACGGGTATGATCAAAGCCAATTTCCCTGCGAGAATTGCTTTTCGTGTAACTTCTAAGATCGATAGCCGTACTATTTTAGATGGCAATGGTGCCGATCAATTAATTGGTAAAGGTGATATGTTGTATAGCGGCGGTAATGAAATGATCCGACTTCAATGTCCGTTTGTAGACACTCCGGAAGTAGAACACATTTGTGATTTTATTGGAGAACAGAGGGCGTATTCTACGGCTTATATTCTTCCGGAAGTTCAAGATGATTCAACAACCATTGCGGGTGGCGAATTTAATGCAGATGAACGCGATTCGATGTTTGAAGATGCTGCCAGGGTGATTGTGCAAAATCAAGTTGGTAGCACCAGTATGATACAACGAAAATTAAAAATTGGCTACAACCGTGCTGGTCGATTGATGGATCAATTAGAAGATGCAGGAATTGTTGGGCCGAATGCTGGTAGCAAGCCTAGGCAAGTATTAATTCCAGACGAATACGCTCTGGAACAATTTTTGAATCATTTATAGAAATATTTTGAATATGATAAGCAATAAGATAAAAGGTTTTTTGGTGCTGTTTTTAAGTGTGTTTTCGATGCACATTTTGAATGCACAAACACAAGAAGTGTCTTCAGATAAAGGTCAAAGCGATGCAAAGTCGCAAGAAATCTTGAAAAAAGTAACCAAATTATACCAAGGTTATAAAACCATCAATGCGAGTTTTACAATCACAACAACCGCGGTGAATAAGAAGCCATTGGTTTCTAAAGGAACGGTTTGGATCAAAGGAAACAAATTCAAATTAAATTATGCCAATCAAGAAATATTTTGCAATGGTATAACCATTTGGACGTATAATCCGGATGATCAAGAAGTAACCATGGAAGATTACAAGAAGAGGGATAACAGCATTACTCCAAATGAAATTTTCACGGTTTATCAAAAAGGTTATAAGAGCAAATATGAAGGTCCAACTACTGAAGGCGGTAAGGTTCATGATGTGGTGAGATTGGTGCCTAAAAAGAAAGCGAATTATGCGTATCTGAAATTGGAAATCGACAATTCTTACAAAATAAGCAAAGTGATTCAGCATTATAAAAATGGAACTGAAGTAACCATTGAAATGAATAAGCTAACACCTAATACTGCTATGAAAGACGATTTCTTTCAATGGTCAGATGTGGGTCATGCAGATGTTACGGTGGTAGATTTAACCAAGTCTAAAAAGAAGAAGTAAACCAAAGTATTGGGCATAAAAAAAGGCTGTTTGGAAAAACAGCCTTTTTTTTGTATCTTTTGTTTTCGATTATTTCATTACTTCGAACATTCTACGACCGATTTCTGCAGGACTTTCAACAACGTGAATGCCACACTCACGCATGATTGCCATTTTAGCAGCCGCTGTGTCGTCTTTTCCGCCAACAATTGCACCAGCATGTCCCATTCTGCGACCAGCAGGAGCAGTTTGACCAGCAATAAATCCAACAACTGGCTTAGTGCCATATTGTTTGATCCAATGTGCTGCTTCTGCTTCCATTCCACCACCAATTTCACCAATCATTACAATTCCGGCTGTTTCTGGGTCATTCATGAATAATTCTACCGCTTCTTTGGTTGTTGTTCCAATAATTGGGTCACCACCAATTCCAATTGCAGTTGATTGCCCCATTCCAAGTTTGGTTAATTGATCAACAGCTTCGTAGGTTAAAGTACCAGACTTAGAAACAACACCGATATGTCCTTTTTTGAAGATAAAACCTGGCATGATACCAATTTTAGCTTCCTCAGGAGTGATAATGCCTGGGCAATTTGGGCCAATAAGGCGACAATTCTTGGAGTTCAAATATTCTTTCACCATGACCATATCTTTGGTTGGAATACCTTCAGTAATGGCAACAATTACTTTGATACCCGCATCGGCAGATTCCATAATTGCATCAGCAGCGAATGCTGGTGGTACAAAAATGATACTTACATCAGCGCCCGCTTCGCTTACTGCTGATTCAACAGTGTTGAATACAGGACGATCTAAATGCTTGCTTCCCCCTTTTCCTGGAGTTACACCTCCAACTACATTGGTACCATATTCAATCATTTGTGTTGCATGGAATGTTCCCTCGTTTCCGGTAAATCCTTGAACTACAATTCTCGAATTTTTATTAACTAGAATGCTCATGAGTCTATTTTTTCAAGCGCGAAAATAATGTTAAGGCCTCAAAAAGCCATAAAAAAGTCGCTGTAAGCCCAAAATAATTCTTATTTCTCTATGATTTCAGTGATATTTGATGATAATGGACCTGTTGTTGACGCAAAATAAGCCAACAACTTGCCGTTTTCATCTACAATGAACTTGTTGAAATTCCATTTTACTTCAGAGTCTAAAACACCATTTTTTGATTTTTTTGTGAGCCACTGATATAGAGAATGTTGTGCATCTCCTTTTACATCAATTTTCTGTGTAAGTAAAAATGTAACTCCAAAGTTTTTCTTGCAAAAAGTGGCAATTTGATCTGATGTTCCTGGTTCTTGTGATCCAAATTGATTGCATGGACTTCCAATGACTACCAATTTATCGGCATATTTCTCTTGTAATTTTTGCAAATCTTCATATTGCGGAGTAAAACCACATTCACTTGCAGTGTTTACAAATAAAATCTTCTTGCCCTTGAATTGCGCCAAGTCAATCGGTGTTTTACCGTCTAACTGCATGATTTTTATACTGTAAACAGATTCTGATGGACTAGAACTTTGTGCAGTTTGTGCATCTACTGTTTTTGATTTGCCAAAAAAACATCCTGTAAGCAATGCAAATGCTCCAGAAGCCAATACGTTTCTTTTTAAATTTCTCATAATTATTCTGAATAACAAATATAACCAAACAAAGGTTTTTCGTATTTTCGTGGAATGAGAATTTCTACAATATTATTTGGAGGGATATTTTTTGCACTTTCTTTCATTTCGTGCGAGGAAGAACCTCCAACAGGTTTGAAATTTAAAGAACGTCCTTTGCTCGATACCTCTTACCTTTCATCTGCACCCGCCCCTCAAACGAAACAAATTCTGTTAATTGATATCACCGGAGTGCGTTGCAATAATTGTCCTAGAGCAGCTGAAAAAGCGCACGAATTGGAAAAAGCTAACCCGGGGAAAATACAACTTTTGGCCATTTATCCCAACTACAAACCACTTTCAAATCCTTGGGAAGGATTTGATACTCTTGTGAATAAAGATGCAGATGATTTGGTAGGGACATTGGGTGCGGTAACAAATTTACCAAGTGGAATTATCGATAACGTGAGTTACAACGGAAAGTATTTCATTGATGAAAATTCATGGTCGATTGTAGTGGATCAGCAAAAAGTAAAAACGACACCCGTTAACATTGACTTAAAAGCAACTTGGTTGACCGATGAAGACAAAGGCAGGGTAGAGATTAAAGCCATTGCCAATACCAATATTCCGAGCACTACCAAACTTAACTGGGTCATTGCAATTCTTGAGGATGATATGGTTGGTTGGCAATCTACACCAACTGGAGTTGAAGAAAATTATACATTCAAACATGTGATGAGAAAATTAGTGACATCGGCTTATGGTGATCCATTACCACAGCTAGACATGCCTGCTGGGTTCACAGTTGAGAAACATTACTATATTCCAAGAGTGGCAAAATGGAAAGCCGATAAATTAAGCTGCATGGTTTGGGTGCTGAATGCCGATACAAAAGAAATTCTTCAGGTAAATAAAGTCAAATTCATTCCTTAGAATGGGATGGGATGAAGCCATACGGTCTTTCAAACAATATCTGACTCTAGAGAAATCTTTGTCTAAACATAGCATTGAAGCCTATGGAAGAGACATCGAAAAATTAAAATTTTGGTCGGCCGATTTAGGATTTAACACGCCACTGTCCCTCAATCAAAAAAAACTTGAACAATTTTCCGCATTTATCGCGGAAATGGGATTCCAAGCCACATCTCAAGCGCGCATTGTTTCTGGGGTTCGTGCCTTCTATAAATTTTTGGTAATAGAAGATTTGTTAAGTGATAATCCAGCGGATTTTTTAGAGCCTCCCAAGACAGGTAGAAAGTTACCCGTGGTATTGAGTCCGGAAGAAATAGATGCCATGATTTTAACAATTGACCGATCCACCGATGAAGGCGAGCGGAATGTGGCAATGCTCGAAACACTGTATAGTTGCGGCTTGAGGGTGTCTGAATTGGTAGGATTACAAATGACCCATGTGCATGCGAATGAACAGTTTATTCAGGTGTTAGGGAAAGGAAATAAGGAACGACTTGTACCCATTTCGGAGCGTGCCTTGAAACACATACGGTTGTATACAAATAATATACGAAATAAACTCGACATTTCCAAACAACACAGAGATTTGGTGTTTTTGAACCGATATGGTCGTGGACTGACCCGGCAGTCGGTGTTTTTGTTCATTAAAAAGGCTGCAATGATGGCAGGAATCGATAAAGTCATAAGTCCGCATACCTTTCGTCATAGTTTTGCAACACACTTGGTTGAGGCAGGGGCTGATTTAAGAGCGGTTCAAGAAATGTTGGGACATGAATCGATCACAACGACTGAGATTTACACCCATTTGGACAGAAGTTATTTAGCTGATACTTTGGTGAAATTTCATCCAAGATCAAGTTAGCGAGAGAACCAACTACCCCAAGTTTTTTTATTTCTGAGGAAATAACCAAAAACCAAAGAATCATTGAGTACTCCTGATAATGATTTCAACGGTTTGGTATTCGAAGAAATTTGAAATTCATTCTTGTGATTGTCGAAATATTGATGTGCTTTAAAGATCTGCCAAACATGCTTAGGTTTGCCTTGAATGAGGAATAAGAAAGCCGCCAACCCATCGAAAAGTTTTCTTTGAAGAATGCGTTTACCTTTGATTGTCTCGGGTAAATTTTTGTGCAACATAAGCAAAGAATTGCGAAAGTTCAGGTATGTTTTACGCGGATTTTGATTGGATAATGTAGCACCACCCATGTGGTAAAATATACTTTCATGGCAGTTGTAAATTGCATAACCTAAAAGTTGTAATCTCCAGCATAAATCAATTTCTTCCATGTGTGCAAAAAAGGCTTCATCCAAACCATTTGCTTTTTCCCAAGCCTCACGCTTGATAAACATGGCAGCACCAGAGGCCCAGAAAATTTGATCAGATTGATTGTATTGCTGATGATCAAATTCAACATTTCCAAAGATTCTTCCTTTGCAAAACGGGTAACCAAATTGATCGATATAACCACCTGCCGCTCCGGCATATTCAAATTTATCTCTTTTGTAATAGTCCAAAATTTTAGGTTGACAAGCTCCCAGATTAGGAAATTGTTGAACCATATTCAGCAGGGGTTCCAACCAACCTTTCGATGGTTCTGCGTCAGAATTTAACATTACAAAATAGTCTGCAGTTCTTCCTTTAAGTCCGCGATTGTACCCACCGGCAAAGCCTGTATTCGAATCAAGCACAATGAGTTCGATTTGTGGATACTGTTTTTTTACGAAACTTACACTATCGTCGGTGCTGGCATTGTCTACAACCACAATTTTGCAGTTGGGGTATTGAGAATGGGCCACCACTTGAGGCAAACATTGTTCAAGTATGTTTTTGGTATTGTAATTTAAAATTACGATTTCAATGTGAATGTCTTGAATCATTTACGCCTTCGCTGTTTTTAAAAATGGCGTAAAAATAAATTGAGAGTGCTCGCCATGAAGCCATAAAATGCACATGTTTTTCTTTGGATCGCCAAGTGCACTTTTAAATTGGGGTAGTTTATCCTCATTGAGAATGTTAAGTTCAATCAAACGCTCAACAACTGTGGCATTGATAGAGTAGGGGAATCCAAATTCAGTTCTATCAAGAATCATTTCGCCAATTTTTGCATTTTCTTGATGAGCCACAAAAATGGGACATTCAGAAAACCCTCCGTCTATAATGTCGTTGTTTACCTCCTTCAACATTTCAGAGATTTCTGAAATTTGGGTTTCCAGAGTTTTCAGTGCAGCTTCAATTTCTTTCGGGAGCATTGTTAGTGACTAATTTTGATTTTTTGAGTGTAAGCGTTATTTCGGGTGCGAACTTGAACAAAGTAAATTCCGCTTTTTAAACGTCCAACTTGAATATTTTTAACATTCCCTGTTTCTTCAAACGCAACTTGGCCATTGATGTGATAGATTTTAACACCCAAAATGGCTTCGCCTGTGACGGTTTCAAGATTCAATATGGTATTTGCAGGATTCGGGTAAGCTTTAAGTATGTGATTGTTCGATTTTTGAATCTTCTTAACATTGCTTAACGGAGCCAATTTGATAGACCAAGAGCCTCTTCCGTGGGTAAATAAAAACAATCGTCGGTCAGAATTTCGCATTTTGATCTCGTGAATTTCTACATTCGGAATTCTCGTGTCTTTTTGCCAAGTTTTACCTCCGTCGATTGTAAAATAAAAACCGAAATCTGTTGCGGCGAAAATTTTATTTTCCGGATCCTGTGGATCCAATGCCACCATATTTACCGGTAATCCTGGAGGCAAGTTTCCAGAAACATTTTCCCAAATTGGTTTGGTACTGTCGAGTTTACTCACCTTCCACACTTTTCCTTGGTTGTTTACAGTTGTAAACGAAGCAAATAGTTGATACTTGTTCAAAGGATTGATGGTGAAAGAATTGATATAATCAGATGTTACACTTGCCGGAACTGAAGTGTTGAAATTTACTTCTGTACCAGGTTCTGCAGTGCCAGCGTTTTCTAATTTATAAATTTGTGCCGCTGAACCGCCATAGTAAAATACCGGGTTTGCATCTTCACTGCAAGCTAAAGCTTTGATTCCGGAACGGGTTGTTTTGTTCATTTTATCCCAAGATTCTCCATAATCCAATGATCTGAAAATGCCGATGTTGGTTCTATAAAATAACATGGATTGGTCGGCTGGATTCATGGTGTAAGCATTGATAAAGGCTACTCCTTCAGTTGAAAAACGGGCATCAGAAATGCTCGTTGAATTGCCAAATCCGCCAATGAAATTGTCGATTCTATTGATTCCATCATTTTGGTAAGAAACATAGGCAACACTTCCATCTTGCATTCCAATATGACAATAGGCACCATCTCCACCGAATATTTTTCGATTGTTCATGGCCGTGTAAGCATAATGAGTTCCATTGTCTTGCGCGCCAGCTACCGAATTTAAACCATCCATTCCAGGGGCTCCAGCGTAATATTGAGTCACGTGATATCCGTTGTTTAAATTGGCAATGGTGTTTCCTGTTCCCCAGGTGAATTTATAAATTCCGCCATCCGTCCCCAATAAAAAGTCATTTGATTTTGTTCTTAAAGCAGCAAATGAATGATGATCGGAGTGACTGCCGTTCAAATTGCGCCAAGTGGATCCACCATTGATTGAATAGCAGGCACTTACACCTCCAGCGGCAACTTTGTTAGAATCTACTGCGCTTACACCGAGCATCACACAATAAGCTTGATACCCCGGGCCTATGTCTACAGGAGTGGTGCGTTTGATCCAATTTTTACCGCCGTCACTGCTTTTGTAAAATGCAGCAGGATCGTCTTGGAAACCATAGCCTTCAAAAAGTGCATAAACTACTTTAGGATATTTGGCACAATTAGCCATTTGTATGCGCCTGAATGTACCACCAACTGGTTTGTTCGGGAAATTCGTGATTTGGACAAATGTTCCTGGTTTTCCATTAGAATCTGAAATATAAACGGAATTAGACTGCTGTGAAATAATAACACGTCCATTTGGCAGGGCCAAAATATCTGATACCATTTTGTTGCCACCAGTAAACACCTGTTGCCAACTGTTTCCTTTGTCGGTAGATCGATACAATCCTTGTGAATTGGTACCTACAAAAATGATGTTACTGTCTGATAAAGAATGTTCAATGTCCCAAATTGCATCCATCCCTGAAACGCCCACGGTGGAGCTCAATTGTTTGAATGTTTTTCCTCTATCGGTAGATTTAAATACCCCATTGCCGTTGTTGTGCACACCTGCATCGCGGCATTCGCCGGTGCCATAGTATATTTCGTTGTAATTAAATGGATTGGCTGTAATGCAACTTGGCATCAAAGATATTTCCTGATCGTTCACAGGTTTCCAAGTAGCACCGGCATTTTCAGTTCTCCAAACACCACCAGAAATGGCACATGCTAGAATTAAATTGTCGTTGGTTGGATCAACCCACATGGCCCTCGTACGTCCCCCAATATCTTCAGGTCCAATTTCATGGATACTGTCGATCACCGCAAAATTGTTTCTCGAAACCACCTGGTTGCGGTCCCATTTACTCCATTGTGTTCTTAACCAAGAAGGTACAATTCCGTCGGCATTTTTTCTTGCTTCAAACCACTGCTCGAAAAAACCAGGTTTTTCTCCGAATACAGAACCCTGATGCTTCGGTTTTAAAGCCGCTCCAGCTATATAAATGAGTCCAAATAAAAGTGTAACCAATATGAAAGAAAGGGAATTTCTCGATTTTAACATAAATACAAATATACGCGATTTATCATTTTGAGGGACAAAGAATCGCGTGTTGCTGACATTAAGATTACAAATGCACGATTCAGTAGACATTCTAAATTTAATTGTCGTTTCTTTTCGCTTGTAATTCATATCTTTGACCGAAATTAAACCAATGAAAAAGTTCAAAGTTTTGTTTGTTGTCTTGGGAATCTTGTTCTTGATGATGGCCTTATTGTGGATTTCACCCTATCGTTATTTATTTAAAGGCGTGAGCTCTACTTATTTACAGGGTGAAAAGTCTGCACATTATACCGATTGGGTAGATTTTGATGTGAGAAACATTGCAAATGATCCAGCCCATGTTTTTAATTTAGTTAAAAAAGAGGAACATGCGAAATTGAATCCAAAGCTCGAAGAGATGTTGGTGAAAACCCATTCGGGTTCTTATTTGATTTTTAGAAACGACAGTTTGGTTACTGAGCATTATTTCAATGGAATACAAGATAGTACAAGAACAAATTCTTTTTCAATGGCAAAGACCATCACTACTTTATTGACGCAAATAGCCATTCAAGATAAAATTGTAGGTTCTTGGGATGATCAAGTGATCAAATATGTTCCATGGATCAAAGGGAAATATGCGAATGAACTTACGCTCAGACATTTGAGTACTATGACAGCCGGGTTGGATTGGGATGAGGGATATGCGTCTCCATTCGGAATTACCGCGAAAGCTTATTATTCAAGTGATATTGAAGGGGTTATGAGAACAATTGATGTTATTAGCAAGCCGGGTGAAAAGTTTCAATATCAGAGTGGATCAACTCAATTGTTGGGATTTGTACTTCAAAGTGCTTTGAATCAATTTAAAGACGCGCAAGGAAAACAGGTTTTTGCCAACGTATCTGAATTTGCTGAAACCAAACTTTGGAAACGAATTGGAGCGGAGTATGCTGCTTATTGGTCATTGGATAAAGAAAACGGCAAGGAATTAACTTATTGCTGTGTGGATGCAACAGCGAGAGATTTCGGAAAGTTGGGACTTCTTGTGATGCACCATGGGAAGAATTACATGGGAGAGACAATTGTTGATTCAACATTTTTGGCACTTGCTCAAAAGCCATACAGAAGTGAAAATTATGGACATTCTTTTTGGCTCGGGGAGATTGGTGGAATTAAATTTTCTTATTTCCAGGGATTGGGTGGTCAATATGTTATTTTGCCAAAGGACAAAGAAAACATGGTGGTTGTACGAACTGGAAATGGAATCGACAAAGGCAATGGTTTTCCTGTTTTCGACTGTGTAAAAACCTATACATGGTATGCTCGGAATCCTAAGTTGCCAATAAATCCCGCAATGAAATAATGGGGTGAATGGGTGATGTGTTTATATAATTGATAAATAATAAATAAAAAATGCCCTTGAATTTCAGGGGCATTTTTTATGGGTTAATGGATGGGGTGAATTTGTTGTTTACGCGGTATACTAATCAACGATGGTGTATATATTTAAATGATGTTTAATTTACTTTTTAAATCCTCATTCTCTTTTTCCAGAAGCTTAACATATTTTTCTAAATATTCATTTTTGTTTTGGGTATTAAGATCAACTTTAACTTGATCATTCATGCTAATATTTTTGGAGATATTGAAAATGGTTGTAATGTCAAAGTTAATTATTTGTGTTACTTCCACATCGAGGATATTTGCAATTTGTAATAATCTAGTTACTGAAAGTTCTATTTCACCGCGTTCAATTTTAGAGTATCCTGAAGCACTTAATTCGAGTTCATCAGCAATTTGTTCTCTGGTAATGTTTTTAAGTTCACGAAATTTCTTGATGTTGGAAATTATGTTGTCAGTTTCCTTAATAGGATCAAATTTACTATTCATATAACTATGATTTTCTCAAAAATAATATAAAATTCTTGGTTTAATAAATTTAGCGGGTGAATTATTTTCTTTGTGAAGTCTTTTTTAGGGAGAAACGTCCTGATTTTGGAAAAAAAATCCAAATTTGGAAATTTGTTTTATTCATCACGGATGTTTATTTGTGTTGAAACTAAAATTTTAAGTAAAATTTGACACCGTTTAATAACATATTTTTTCATGATAAATTAATAAAAATTTTCATTTGTTAAAGTATTTAATCTATGATATTGATTGATAATTAGAGTTTCTAATAAACTATAAAATAGTTTGATAAATATGATAAAAAGAACAAATACGGGATGGGCAATATTGCTGATATTATGTATTGGTATTTTATTTTCATTCAAAAAAAATTCGCCTAAACATTTTCAAACAGAATGTGTATCAGTAAATTTAGAAGGATACACTTGTTTTAAAATTTGGAGTCCCAAGAAAAAAAATAAATACAAATTTGAAGAGGCAAAAAAAGATGGAGTGTATGCTGTTTTGTTTGATGGTATTGCAGGTGGAAATGGTTGTCAATCTTTACTTCCAATTTTAAATGATGGTTCAGAAATTGAAAAATTCAAAACGATAGAAAAAGATTTTTTTGCAAAATCAGGTGATTGGAATAGATTCTCCTCTAACAATTTAAAAGAGAATATTAAAGAGAATGGAGGGCAAAAACTTAAAGTGTATGAGTTGTCTATTGCAAAGGAAAATCTCAGGAAATATCTCGAAGAAAAAAATATTATTAAAAAATTAAACAATGGATTTTAAGTATTTTAAATCAATGCTGTTGATGGCGGTGTGTGGTTTTGTTGCCTTGAACGTAAACGCACAGGCGAAAAAACCAACGCTTATGGTATTGCCAAGTGACAATTGGTGTGAACAACGTTATTTTATGACGGAATTTGACAATCAAGGAACTAAGCAAAAAGTGCCTAATTACAAACAAGTGTTTCAAGAAGATGCAGAAATTGGACAAGTGATTAGTAAAATTGGTTCTTTAATGATTGACAGAGGTTTTCCTTTAAAAGACGTTGAGCAAGAATTAAAAGCTATTGAAGCTAGGGCCGCAGAAGATAATATGACAACCAGTACGTCTAGTGGTTCTTCCATTGCTGAAAGTCCTTTAGATAAATTAAAAAAACGAGCTAAGGCAGATATATTAATTCAAATATGGTGGAAAGTTAACAAAACAGAGCAAGGGAAATCAGTTTCTTTTACTTTGGAAGCATTTGATTCATATACGAGTAAAAGAATTGCTTCATCATCTGGAAATGGGACTCCTAGTTCAACTGAAATTGTGCCAGTGTTGTTACAAAATGCAATTTTAGCAAATATTGATGTTTTTACAAATCAGCTTCAGGGTCATTTTGATGATATGTTAAAAAATGGTCGTGAAATTAAATTGACGATTAAAAAATGGGATTCATGGTCAAATAATTTTGAGACTGAATTTGAGGGAAAAGAATTAACGGATATTGTTAACGAATGGATGCAAAAAAACACTGTTAGTGGAAGATTTAATATGTCTGATGCAACGGAAAATGTAATCAATTTTGAACAAGTGAGAATTCCAATTTACGATGCAAATAATAATGCAGTAGACGCAAGAATGTTTGCAAAAGGATTACAGAAATATTTCAAAGCTACACCATATAATTTTGAAATTAAATTAATGACTCGCGGGTTGGGTGAAGCAATATTGGTTTTTGGTGAAAAATAAGATGAAGAAATTTATTTTTATCCTTTTCCTTTCAGTTGGTTTGTTGAAGGGACAAGTAAAGTTGGATGATTTTGGCAGGATTGTTTTGAATGCATATTTGCCGGAGAATATTGGTCTACCTGGAGAAGCTCAGAAATTATTATTGAATAAACTCAATCAAATTGTTGTTAACAATGGTATTGGAGGGTCACAAGTAAATCCTAGATTTATTATAACGGCAGTTGTGAATGTTGGAACAAAAGATATTATTTCTGGCCCACCGCAAATGATTGCACAAAATATAGATGTAACCATTTTTGTCGGTGATGCGGTCAAAAACAGTAAGTTTTCCAGTGTAATATTGTCTTTAAAAGGAGTCGGTACTAATGAAAACAAATCGTTCATTGAAGCAATTAAAACCATTAATCCTAAAAATAAAGAGGTTGTAGCTTTTATTGAGGAGGGCAAAAAAAAGATCATTGATTACTATACTACGCAATGTGATTTTATCATAAAAGAAGCGCAAACACTTGTGAAACAAGAAAAGTTTAATGAAGCAATTTATGAATTGTCTTTGGTGCCAGATGTTTGTCAAGAGTGTTATTATAAGTGCCTAGATACTCTTGCTGGTGTCTATCAGAAGAGTATCGATCAAGATGGTTTAAAAAAGTTAAATGAAGCCAAGATTATATGGAGTGCAAGTTTAAATCCAGATGGCGCAGAGAAAGCGGGTGAAGTATTGAATACTATTAATGTAAATGCAGCATGCCAGAAAGAAGCCAAGAAATTAATAGCATCAATTGAGGCGAAATTGAAGTCTGATGAAAAGGAAAAATGGTTGTTCAAAATGAAGCAGTATGAAGACAAAATTGCTGCTCAAAAAGAACAAGTTAGAATAGCAGAGGAAAAGGGGAAACGCGATGATGTTTATAGGGAAAATCAATCAAAAAGGGATGCAATAGCTCAAGAAAAGCAAGCCAATAGAAATTTCGAGTTAGATAAGTTGAGGGTAAATGCATATAGGGAAATTGCAGTGGAACAAGCTAAAAATCAACCTAAAACAGTTACCTATAATAATATTATTTGGAGGTAGAAATGAAAAATCAATTTACAATTTCTTCTGCATATCAATGGAGAAAGGAGGGTGAGCAAGCATCTAATTCAGAAATAGCAATTAGCTATGTCTGCAAAGTGGTAAAATCCCGATTTTCAGATAACGAAAATGAAAAATTTAATTATAATATAAATTATCGAAGATTAAGGGCATCTGCTGGTCGAACAATTCTAAAAAGTATTATACAGAGAATTGAAGATTCTCAGGTAATAATTATAGATTTAACCAATGAAAATAGTAATGTATTTATAGAGGCTGGTATTGCTTTAGCATTAGAAAAAAGCAATCCTTTTTTATCTGTTTATTTTATACGTGAAAAAAGTGATTCGAAGAAACTACCGGAAGGTATACCCGGTGATTTACAGGGGTACTTTATTTCTGAATATACAATAGATAAGAATGACAAAGTGATATTCAAAGATAACAATTCTCTAAGGATGAGTATAGAAAGTGATGTTAAGGATTATTTTAATGCTCGGGGAAATTCTTTCAATTCAATTGATGAAACGATAAAATGACTGCAGAAATATTCAAAATAGCCGAAGACTTTATTGAGCAAGTAAAAAATAAAGCAAAAGAAACTTCAATTGAAAATTTGAAATTGATATTGACTGAAATTGAAAGAAATCCGGAAAGGTCAATTTATGATGATCTTAATATTATATACATAATTTACAAAAAGGAACTTGAATTAAGAATAACAGTGTAATTAAAATGATTTTCATTTTAATTACACTGTTAAATGTGTGCTCATCATTTGGGCAATATTTCAACAATGTAAAAATGTCATTTATTAACTATGTATAGCACATTTAACTTCATTGGCATTTAAAGGTTTTTAGATTTTTTAAAATAAAATTATAGAAGAATATATATTAACAAAATGAAAAATATACTACTAATAATTGCTTTGCTGTTAACATTACAGGTCAATGCACAAGATGACAAAACCGTAACCCTTGTATCTAGCGGCAGCGGAAAAACGCAAGAAGAGGCAAAACAAAATGCTTTAAGAAGCGCAATTGAGCAAGCCTTTGGCACATTCATTTCATCAAAGACGGAAATTCTAAATGATAGTTTGGTTAAAGATGAAATAGTGTCAGTTGCAAGCGGAAATATCCAAAAATATGAAATTATTTCTGAGGTACAAGTACCTAATGGTGATTTTGGTACTTCATTAAAGGCAACTGTTTCCGTTACGAAATTAACATCTTTTGTTGAGAGCAAAGGCGTTGTTGTTGAGTTTAAAGGAAACTTATTTGCTTCGAACATAGTTATGCAAGAATTATACGAAAAAAATGAAGTTATCGGATTTGAAAATCTTGGAGAAATACTTCGCAATATTGCTAAAGTTTCATTTGACTTTAAAATTGACGCAAATGAACCAATACAGAATGAAAATGGTAAATGGGATATCCTATTAAAAATAGGAGTCACAGCCAATAAAAATTTTGAGAAAATACCTAATGTACTTTATGAAACAATTAAGAATTTGTCAATGTCTGAAAATGAAATTGAAGATTATCTTAAATTAAACAAAAAAATATATCCTTTGACAATTGCGAACAGTAAAAATAAAGGGTACTTTGTTTTTCGTAGTAAATCCAGTTTGTTATTATTGATTGATGCAATATATAGTTTGAATAATTCAATGACAAATTTTGTCATTAAAAATGGTATTGATGAATTTGATTTGACAAAATTCTCGATTAAACAGTATATGGGGGATCCAGGAGATGAGTATTTAGATGTGAAAATTAACGATGATAATTTTAGAGTTATATTAACAAATAATTTTCGATCAGGTGGTTGTGGGATTTTTGCTAGTAGTTTGTTTCATAATGAAGTAAGTATTTCTGGGGATTTAGAAAAGCTTAATCCGTCAATACATTATAAAGAAGTTTATTTAGAAAAAAAATTATACAATCGCAACAAAAAAACACAAGATGCTTTCAATGTTCTATCAGAGAAATTTCTAATTAAAAAAATTGGTTGGAGATCTGGTATAGAATGTTGTTTTTTTACTCATAATTCAAAAATTAATCCTACTATTGAGAATTTTTTACCATTGAAAAAAATAATAAATAGTCATGAAAATTCTGGTGTCGTAATTTCTTTTGCGAATTTGAAATATCAACTTCCATTAGTACAATTTGAAATACATGACATTAGAACCATAGATGAAATAAAGAAAATTTCGAAATTTGAAATTTTGAAAAAATAACAAAATAAATAAATCAAATTAGGATTTCACTGATTTTTAGAATTTGGACAAATAATAACATGAAAAAAATATTATTAACAATTTTGTTTGCATTCGCTTTTTTAGCCAATGCCGAAGCACAAGATGACAAAACCGTAACCCTAGTAGTAAGCGGTAGCGGAAAAACACAAGAAGAAGCGAAACAGAACGCATTGAGAAGTGCAATTGAGCAAGCTTTTGGTACTTTTATTTCAACTAAAACTGAAATTCTCAATGATAATCTAGTAAAAGATGAAATTGTATCTATATCAAATGGGAATATTCAAAAGTTTGATGTGATTTCTGAAGTACAAACTCCAGATGGCGCATTTTCGACAACATTGAATGCCCTTGTTTCAGTATCAAAACTAACTTCTTTTGCAGAGAGCAAGGGCGTTGTGGTAGAGTTTAAAGGTGCATTGTTTGGCGCTAATTTGAAACAACAAAAAATCAACGAGGAAGCTGAATTGATAGCTATTTTAAATTTGTGTCAAACTTCAAATATCATACTCTCAAAAAGTCTTGATTATATTGTTCAAGCTGACGAACCCCGAAAAAGCAGCAATTCGGAGCATTTTGAACTTCCACTTAAAGTTAGAGCAAATCCTAATGACAATTTTAACAAATTTGTATCATATTTCAAATCTACAATTCGCGGTATTGCAATGTCTGATGCTGAGCGTGAAAATTATAAAAAACTGAATAAAAAAATTTATATGTTAAATTTTGATGAAGTTGAAGGAAATAATTTTTTCTTGAGAAATCATAAATCAGCCATTGCTCTTCAAAATTTGTTTCTAAAATCAAATCAATTTATACATAACTTTATTATTCAGATTAATTTTGATTCAAAAATTGATTCACTTTCTGTAAATACCTGTTGTAAAAGCAAGGATAAGGATATAAAAAATTCTCAAAATATTTTGCCATTAAATGAAAACGATGATTTTGGTTATTGGAGAGTTAATTACGATTCAAATGAGAGATCAGGTTTTCCAAAGGATGGGTTGGGATACCCCAATTTTAAATTTCGGAAAGGTATTCTCTATGATTGGAGAAGTATCCAATATCCGGGTTCTTTGACGAGTTCTTGGTCTATATATACCGATTGGAATAAAGCATTGAGAAATAAAATATTATTAGACCAAGAGTTTTATTATTCAGGGACAGGTATATTGTATAAGGAAAAAGGTTTGGTATATGATCATTATTACGATTTTGATTTTATTAACCAAGAATCCTTTGGTGTTTTATCGAATTTAAATACCAAAGAAGAAGTTTATTTAATAGGTACAATTAAATTCAAAAAGAATATTCACTTAAGTAAATATATTGCTATATATTCCGAGGATGAAATTTCAAAAATTAGTTCAATTTCAATTAGTCAGGCTAAACAATTTTAATAAATAAATTTAATTACAAGAATATGAATTTTAAAAAAATTTTATTTTCAATTTTATTTCTTCACGGACATGCAATTTTCGCACAATCCTTCAATGAAGATAAAACAGCGTTTACAAACTTTATTAAAAGAATGTATAATGCAACACCATTTGAAGGTGTAAAAATCGTAGATGATTACGATCATCAGTACATGCTTTCAGTAATTAGTATTGAAAAAGCTAAATATCCTAATGAATCGATGATGATTCGTGTGGCTCAGGTTAAGGCGCAATCTCAAGTAAATACATTTCTCAATGGATCAAACATTTCCATGGATATGATAATAAAAACAACAGAGAAGAAAGATTCTACTGGAAAATCAACATCAGTCACAGAATCAATAGAATCAATTAAACAGAATTCAAGTGGCTTTTCTCAGGGACTTGAATTACTTGCTAATTTTGATGCTACCGACCCAAAGCGAATGGTGTTTTTCTATTATCGTGAAATAAAAAAATAAAATATTACACAGCTTATATGAAAAATTTTATTAAGTGCATTTTGCTTACTTTTGTTTTTTTCAGTTGCTTTACTTTAACTGCTCAAAAGGATGATAAAATAGTAACTCTAGTGGTTAGTGGGCAAGGCAAAACCCAGGAAGAAGCTAAACAAAGCGCTTTAAGAAGTGCGGTCGAGCAAGCTTTTGGTACGTTCATATCTTCTAAGACAGAAATCCTGAATGATAATTTGGTAAAAGATGAAATTGTTTCAGTTTCAAATGGTAATATTCAAAAATTTGAAATAATTGCTGAAGGACAACTTCCTGGAGGTGATTTTAGGACTTCCTTAAAAGCAACCGTGTCTGTTACGAAATTAACAACTTTTGTTACAAGTAAAGGAATTGAACATGAATTGCAAGGGGAACTATTTGCTTTCAATATTAATCAAAAAAAGTTAAATGAAAAAAATGAAAAAGTTGCTATTCAAAATTTAAATGAAACTATTGGGGACTTGCTGAAAAATTGTTTTGAGTATAGTTTGACTGTTTCTGAACCAATTGTAAATACAAAAATTTCGAATAGTTATAATATTCCTTTGGGTATTTCAGTTAAACCTACCTCTAACATAGACAACTATAAAAATATTGTATTCAATACGCTTAAGGCCTTGTCTTTGAATGAAACTGAAGTTCTTGAATATCAAAAAATAGGATTGAAAGTTTATGTTTTAACTTTGGCCATCGATTTGAAAAAATCGGGTCAATTTTATTACAGAAATGTTGAATCAATAGATCAAATTTTAAGGATAATATTTAAGCTAAGAAATGAAATACTAAACTTCAAAATCAGTAATGGTTTGGATTTTAATGTTTTAGGTGAGAATAATTCTTTAATTGATATTAAATTTCAGGACATTCAATTTAGACCTATATTATCTAAAGGAAATGATGGCGGTTGGTGCGGAATTTGTTATCAAAGTTTATTTAATAGCAAAACAGAGAGTTGTCGTGGAGTTCAACAAGGGCATCCACCATTTAAACCGATTTGGGAAAAATCAAAAATTACTGCTGATTTAGAAATTGAAAATTTGAATATTTTATATGACTATCAAAAAGTAACTAATTGTGGAGGAGGATATTTTGATCTAGAAAATAAAACGAGGGGATACACTTTTTTAAAAAAATATCTAAATAAAGATCAATGGGGTAATATTTCGAGTAATTTTGGTCTTGTAGTTTCTTTAGTGAATCTTCGTGCAGGTAATTCAATCTTGGATATCACGATGAATGACAACAGATCATTGGATGAATTGAAAAAAATTAAAAAATATGCGATATTGCAAAATAATGAATTGTAAAAAAATGAACAGAAAAATATTTTTTTTAATTGTTTTGACCTTCATATGTCAAAAAAAATTAACGGCTCAAGTTATTGTTCCGCAGTTTGTGGAAAATTCAGAAAATCATGAGTTGTATATCGATATTCCTATTTCAAAAGGTTTTAAAGTTGCCAAATTTGGTTCATTAAATACAGTTGAAAATTGGACCGCGTATTATGAATATATTCAAAAAGTCAACAACAAAATTAAATTGTTGAAAGCTGAATATTTAGAATTTAGTAATGAAAATTTGAAAGAATTAAGAGAATCAAAGAAGAACAGATTTATTGGGGTTAAACTTAGAAACGGGAATATTTATAATGGTTATTTTTTGAATAAACCTAATTGGAACTTCGATTTTATTACCTTAGACGGTGTCATTTGTCAATTGCCTAGTAACACTATCGTTAAAATTATTGAATATTATAACATCGAGGATTAAAGATTGCATTAATACAACAATAAATTGAAATTTTGGGAAGCTAGGTTTGTTTTTTGATGTGTCCATCCTATTGATAAATAATAAACAAAAAATGCCCCTGAATTTCAAGGGCATTTTTTATGGTTTAATTAATGGTGTGAATTGGTAATTGATTCATTAATATAGGTGATACCAACAAAAAAGGCGCCAACGGCGCCTTTTTTTATAGAGTTTGAGGATAATGTCCCTCAAAAAGATTAACCTACTGATTTGC
>CAZYBT010000036.1:0-22559 GCA_964645755.1 uncultured Rhizobium sp. | reverse complement strand
CATACTTTTTACATTTTTTTAAAATTTGTTTGCAATATCAACGCAAAAATCGTGAATGTGCTTTAATTTGCATTAAAATTCATTTACCTTTTTCGATAAAAGGGTATTCATTGTCCGTGAAATGCAAGTAAATCAATATTCATCCGCTGAAATTTTACAACGCTTGAAAAAAGGCGACAGGGATGTATTGGTTGAATTGTATAAAGCCAACGAGACAATGATTTTCAAGTATATAAAAGAACAAAACGGTAGCACTGAGGATGCGGAAGACTTACTCCAAGAGGCTTTGGTTGTATTGTGGAATAATTCCAAAAAATCAGATTTTGAGTTAACCGCGAAACCCTCAACGTATATCTATGCCATTGTCAAGAATTTATGGCTTAAAAATATAGAAAAATCCAAACGAACGTCCCCCGAAAACCATATTTCACAAAATGCAGTTGCCGATGTTCCAGATGCAGACAAGCAGATGGATTTTGCCCTTGTGAAAAAAATGTTGAACCAAATGGGTGAAACCTGTAGGCAAGTATTGTTGATGTTTTATTATGAGGGACTCGACATGCAAACTATAGCCAAAGCAAATAATTTTGCTAACGCTGATGTTGCCAAAGCGAAGAAGCATCAATGTTTGAAAGAACTTGAAAAAAATGTAAAATCACAATATCATTCAACTGATTTCTTTAGATAAATATGAATTTTGACGATCCTCGCATCCAACAATACATCGACAATGAGTTGAGCGATTCAGATAGGATTCTATTTGAACAAGAAATTGCGCATTTGCCAGAAATTCAAGAGTATATAAAATTCAAAGAATTCATTATTGAAGGAATTAAATCTGAGGGTGATGAAGAACTAAAAGAATATATTCGAACCCGAATTTCAGATGAGAGCACTGAAAACCAAACCAATTTGTGGTTGTATGCGGTTGCTTCGGTAACTTTATTGCTTGTTTCATACTTTTTTATCATTCAATATTTCAAAACTGGAAGTTTAAAAGAAGCCTCAAAAGTTTTGGTCCTGGATCAAATTCCAATTTTCAAACCCGATCATAAAAATACCCACCAAGGAGAAACACAGTCTCAAATAACTCTTGATACAACTCGGTTTATCAGCGATTCTACGTTGGCATTGAACGATATTGAAAATACCCCAACGGATGAAATGATGGCTCCAATGAATGCGGAACCACCCGTAGGTATGTCGGCATCTGAAGCTCCAAATAAAGACAAATTGACAGTTGGAGAAGGGGAAGTTTTTATGCATAAATCTACCCTCGTTCCGATTAAGATTGCTTTGAATTCGGAATTAAAAGCGTCTTCAAAAGGCGCTGCTGCGTCTGATGATGTGATTGAATCAACCACTTTACAAACCAGCAAACAACCTTCCATCAACCGTAAAAAAGAATTTGAGAAATCTGAAGGAATCAAAGGAAACTTATCAAAGAACTTTGACACGACCGAAATTAACGAAAGTCACGCCAAAGCAAAAAAAGTAAAAAATCAGGATAAATCAATTGAGAAAATTTCTCTGATTTTTCTCCAAAACATCAAAGAAAATCCGAGTATTCATGTGGTTCTCGATCATGATCAATTGTTTTTAAAAATCTATAATATTGACAACGAAAATCCTTTGGTTTATTCAATTCAAGATAAATTGTATTTAGAGTTAGGTCCCAAATTGATTTACTCCATTCCGAAATCCACAACCACAATTGTAAATCCGAGACCAATTACCGATAAATCCATTATCAAAGCAATTCAAAATTAATGACAATTCCTTTTGTAAAATTTCAAGGAACAGGAAATGATTTCATTTTAATCGATGGACGTAAAAATCATTATGATCAGATCCCTGTTAAACTGATGTGTGACCGCAATTTCGGCATAGGAGCAGATGGACTAATGGTACTCACGAACAAAGATGATTACGATTTTGAGATGATTTATTACAATTCGGATGGAAATCTGAGCAGTATGTGTGGAAATGGGGGGCGTTGCATTGTTCAGTGGGCCCATGAATTGGGAATCAAAGAAGATGGAAATTATCGATTTTGGGCTCCAGATGGAGCACACGAGGCTGTTGTTAAAGGCGATTTAGTATCCCTCAAAATGACAGATGTGAAAACATGGCAAATGTTAGATCAACAAACCGTTGAAGTGAATACAGGGTCGCCACATTTTGTTTATTTTGGGCACACACAACTCTCTACACTTGAATTGGTTGAATGGGCACAGAGCGTACGTTACAACGATATTTATCAATCTGAGGGAATTAATGTGAATACTGTTTCAATTCAACGAGATCCGTTCAGATTATCGATGAGAACTTACGAACGCGGAGTTGAAAATGAAACTTTAAGTTGCGGTACAGGTGTAACTGCGGCAGTTCTATCTTCTTTTTTATTGAGGGATAAACTAGGGCTTGACCATCAGTTTGAAAGCTCAGGAACAAACAATGTGCAGATGAACACAAAAGGGGGCGAATTATCAGTTTCATTTGATTTTAAAAACGAATCATTTGAAAACATTTGGCTAATTGGACCGGCCAAATTTGTATTTAAGGGAACATATTGAGCAAAAGAAACAAAGTGATAATGAGAGATAACAAAAATGGCTACCAATGGTAGCCATTTTTGTTTTATTCATTATGTGACCCTTATTTTACAAGGAGCTTCACTGCTTGTGTTTGTACATCTCCAGAAACTGAGGCTAAATAATAACCTTGCTTAATACCATTTAATTGTATCGTAGCTAGGTTAGAACCAGATGTAATTTGAATTTTTTGAGTGTATACAACTTTTCCAGACAAATCATAAAGGGAAACAGTTGCCACACCAGATTTCATTGAATTGAATGTGATTTTTGCTGATTCATTTGCTGGATTCGGATAAATCGAGGCTACAACTTTATTTGATTCAACTTTTTTATTGCTTGTTAACAAGGTTGAAGATTTAAAATAACCACGACCATGAGTACCGATGTACATGGTCATACCTTCCCAAGGTTTCCATTCGTAACCACGAATTTCAAACACTGGCACACGTGCCATTCCGTTATTCGCTTCTTCCCATTTGGTACCGCCATTTTCTGAAACCCAAATACCCAAATCTGTACCTATGATGATTCTAGAAGCATCATCAACATCAATCAATGCATCATAAACAGGCATTGAAGGTAAGTTACCTGTGATGTTTTTCCAAGTAGGCACTGCATCACAAGCATTTTTAGATTCATAAACATATGAAGTGTTGTTATATCCACCGAGAGTAACCACCACATGGTTTGAATCTGTTTGATTCACATTCACTGAGGTTACAGTTCTTCCTGATGCACCTGGAATTGTGATCAATTGCTGATTTAAACCAGCAGGAATATCCGAAATACCAGGGTTTGCAGTTAAAGAAAAATCCGCATTTTTTAAGCCCGAAACTCTATATAATGCACCAGGCTTAGCAATGAACAAATGATTGCCATCTGGGGTATAATCCATTTCAATGATTCTGCTGTTGCCTAAACCACCGGCCACACGGATCCAATGAACATCATTTGCAAAATCAGTTGGATTGATTGCCGCCCATACTTCAGCATCTTTTGCTAAATACAATTTTGACTCAGTAGCACTCTCTTCAAACAAAGAGAAGGTTGTATTAAAGTCGGATTGAAGTGTTCCTTTTTGTCTACCGTCGAAGAAAGTAGAAGACGATTGACCTCCGTTACCAGATCTTACCACGTTGCCGTAATAAGTACACATGAAAACAGTTGAAGGATTAAATTTAGAGAATTCTACGTCAAAGCCATCACCACCGTAAATGCTTGTACCCATTTTAGACGGTTGTCCAGCCACTGTATTCCCTTTGAAATTAATCAAATATGTACCGTTGTCCTGAGCACCACCTACTACGTGACCTAATGAATTGGCAGCAACATTGTATAACTGAAGAGTTGTGTAACCACGATTGATGGATGTCCATACACTCATATTTTGAGATGAGTATATTCCGCCGTCGCAACCAATGATACATGTAGCAGGTTTGGTTTTAGTATTCCAATAAACCAAGTGCTTGTCGGCATGAACATACGAATTGTTCCATGGCGCCCCGAAAGTACTACCAATTTGAACGTATCCGTTTACTTCATCCCAAGTAGCTAAATCTACACCACCTAAGATCACTTTATTTTTGTTATCGGGGAAAACACTAATTACGTTATCGTACCAACCTTGTCTATTGGGACCAAAGATATCGGTCACACTATTTCCATATACAATTTGTGTCCAATTTACACCACCGTCGGTTGTTCTGAAAACACCACCCAATGAACCATTGCCAGCGGCTCCCATAAGGTAAACATAATTGGGATCTTCCGGTGAAATTGCGATGGCCGTTCTACCACCGGTATTCACTTTTGAGTTGATTAGTTTAAGTGCACCAGCTGCATCTTGTTTGTATACAGATCCACTAGCGTTCGAAGCCCAAAGGACACCGTTGCCATCGATTTTCACTTCTTTTGTACTACCGTTGCTCATTTTTTTCAAGGTAGTTCCATTTGTCAACGAAAACAATCCTGTTTCAGTGGCAATGTATAGAATATTTTCTGTTGGGTGTGCAACCATAGAGTTACAAACTTCGAAATTGAAATCACTTGCAACTGGAAGAATTCCGAAGCTGGAACCTCCTGCATTTTTTGATTTGAATACGCCACCACCAATAAAAGCTGGCGAACCATTTCTAGTTCCGCTAAGGTTTGTAAATCCACCCTCACCAGTTCCGTAGTAGATAGTACCATCGGTGGTTTGAGCCATACATGTTACGTTTAAATTTTCTTGTTGATCGTTTACAGGCGTCCAACTTTTACCAAACGTTGTGCTTCTGAAAACACCACCACTCACAGCGCCAACAAACCAAATGTTTGCAGAATCTTTATGAACAAGCATAGCACGTGTTCTACCTCCAACGTTGTCTGGACCCATATTTTCCCAGATGATTGATTTATTCAAACGGCTTTTTACTTGCAATGCATCGGCTTGATTGATTGCATTTTGGATCCATTGTGGATCCAAAGTACCCGTTTGTTCATTCAATCTCATGCTGTAAATAGAGCGAATGGCACCTTCAATTTCCTCAGCTTCACCGGAGATCTCACTCTCTGTGAAATTCAATCCATTTGGAATTTTGAAGTTGTTTGTATTTCCCAAAAGGGCAACACCCAAACAAATTCCAGCTGAAAGAGCAATTGGTAAGTATGATTTTATCTTCATAAATGATTAATTATCTATAGTTGAGTTTAATAGTTGATTCGCAAATTAATACAAAAAGAGGGTCTTTTCCAATTTAGCAGGGAACTTAGTGACACAATTAATGTAATTTTTTCTTCATATTCTGTGAGTTTCTTCAACGAATTTTACAAAACATGTTTTTCAGCATGATAGGAACTCCTCACAAGAGGACCACTTTCAACAAATCTGAAACCTAAATTCAAACCATATTCCTCCCAGTATTTGAATTTGTCGGGGTGAATATATTCAGCAACTGGAAGGTGAAGTTTGGTCGGTTGTAAATACTGTCCAAGTGTTAAAACATCGCATCCATTTTCTCTAAGATCATGAATTAATTTTTTCACTTGATCGTCGGTTTCTCCGCAGCCCAACATGGCACCACTTTTGGTTCTAGCGCCGTATTCTTTTGTGCGTTTAATCTGCTCCAAACTGCGCTCATATTTGGCTTGTGGACGCACCAAGCGGTATAGTTCTTGAACTGTTTCCATGTTGTGGCTCACCACTTCTGGTTTTGAGTCTAAAACCATATAAAGTAGATCCCATTGAGCTTTAAAATCAGGGATTAAAGTTTCAATGGTTGTTTGTGGACTCAGTTTTTTGACTTCAGTAATGGTGTTGGCCCAAACAGTAGCTCCTTTATCTTTTAACTCATCGCGATTCACGGAGGTAATCACACAGTGCTTCACTCCCATTAATTTAACAGCTTCCGCAACTCTTTGGGGTTCATCGAGATCATAACTACCTGGTCGTCCGGTAGCTACTGCACAAAAAGAACAACTTCTAGTACAAACATTGCCCAAGATCATGAAAGTTGCGGTACCAGCACCCCAGCATTCGCCCATATTGGGACAACGACCATCTTCGCAGATGGTATGCAATTTATGCTCTTTTACAATGCGCTTCACATTGGTGTAATTTTCACCAATGGGAATTTCGATTTTCAACCAAGAAGGTTTTGAAGGACCTTTTTTTTCTTTTGAAACAATTGGTAATTCTATCACTGTTGTTTAGATATTAATGGATATCTCCGAATCCGAATGCAAAGTTAATAAATAGTGATGGGAAGATGTTCCTATTTGTTTCTTGTGTATACAATAATGGTATTTTTTGAACAAAAACATCGGTGGCCATTCCCAAACTCACTGAATTGCTTAAGGATCTATAACTTCCCCAATCGAATTGAAGTGCGGTCGAAATCCCTAATCCTGGAATCAAAGAGCCGTTTTTTAGACCTTTCGTAAACGCCGTTGTTCCACCAATGAGGTTTGGTTGGTGAATATTGGGATTGTATTTCACGTCTTTGTATCCGTCGAATGGCGGAATACCGTTGTAGTACCATATATATACAGGCCAATGGTAAACTACCGGAATTGAAACATTTGCAACCAATTTAACGCCTACATCTAGACGAGACTTTCGTTGTGTGATGATATAATTATGCGCATAATAAGGCTTAAACGCCCATGCGTAGTTCACTTTGTTTAACTTAAAGGGTTGAGCGCCGGGAAGCATCTGACTCACCAATTCAATTTCTTTCGGATCAACCAAATTTCCCAATTTTAATCCTATGGTTTTACTATATTTTTCACCCTTTAAATGACTTGTTTTGAGTACACCAAAATCGAAACCAAAATTTCGAATTTGAGCGTCAATTCCCCAAATCACGCTTTTTTGAGCCCCCAAATTGGCCCAAATTGTGGATAAGGTTATGCACAAAGCAGTGAATTTTCTCATTTTCAAGTTGAATCAAAGTTAAGTATTCCACTTTTATAAAAAAAAGCCCCCTTTTAAGATTTTTTGCTCCACTTTTTCCCACCTATTCAAAAACCCTTGTATTTTCAATAGTTTTCACTACTTTTGTATTGTCTAAATCAAAAAGAAGATCACCATTTTCTACCTCTAAGACGCTAAAAGTGGGGAATTGTGGATAAGAAGTGGCTAATTTTGGGAAAATGTGGGAAATTGTGGGAAATTCTTTTTTTATTTAGCAGACAGAAATCCAGCACAAAATGTCGGGACTAATTGGAGAATATAATTGCAAGCTAGATGGCAAAGGGAGACTCTCCCTTCCATCGAAGTTAAGGGCTCAGTTTCCTGAGTCTGCAGATAATTCTTTGGTTATAAACCGAGGTTTTGAAAAGTGCTTGGTTATTTACACGAAAGAAGATTGGCTTAACGAAACCGCCAAGCTCAACGCCGTTGATGATTTTATGAGTCCTGAAATTAGACGTTTCAAACGTATCTTCACCAATGGTGCAAACTTGATTCAAATCGACAATGCGATGCGCATTCTAATTCCTAAAAAGTTATTAGAATATGCAGAACTCACCGATGATGTTGTGCTTAGCGCAAATGGAAACAAGGTTGAAATCTGGAGTCAGCACCATTACGATACCGAATTAATGGTTGATTCAGACGAATTGAGCACATTGGCGCAGCATTTTCACAAGCAAAGATCTTCAGACGCTGTTTAAACCAATTACCCGCTGGCAAAATTGTTTGCTAGATGAACTACGATTATCACGACCCTGTCCTGCTCAAAGAAAGCGTTGATGCCCTGGTATCTAATCCAGATGGCACATACGTAGATGTTACCTTCGGCGGTGGCGGTCATTCTAAATATATCCTCAGCAAATTAAGTCCAAAAGGAACCCTTATTTCCTTCGACCGCGATCAAGATGTTCAAAATCGCATTTTCAATGACCCTAGATTTCACTTCGTTCAACACAACTTTCAATTCGTCAAACAATTCCTCAACTATGGGAATTTTTTACCAGTTGATGGTATTTTGGGGGACTTAGGCATTTCCTCCCATCAAATAGATGTAGACACTAGAGGATTTGCGCACAGATTCGATGGTCCGTTGGATATGCGCATGGATGCACAAGCAAATTTATCAGCACAAACAATTGTAAACGATTATACAGAGGAACAATTACTGTCGATCTTCAACCACTATGGAGAAATAAAAAATGCTTTCAAATTAACCAAGACCATAATCGCAAATCGAAAAGGAAATAAAATCACAACCATTGAATCATTCAAAAACGTCATTCAAGATTGTACGCCTAAAGACACCCCTGCAAAATATTTGTCGCAAGTTTTCCAAGCGCTAAGAATTGAAGTGAATGGAGAATTGAAAGCTCTAGAACAACTTTTAATTGATTCACCAACGATGATCAAAGAGGGCGGCAAATTGGTGATTATAAGTTACCATTCTTTGGAAGATAGATTGGTTAAAAACTTCCTAAACAGTGGAAATTTTGAGGGAAATAAACATACCGACATGTATGGATGGAGCTCTCAACCATTTGTTAGTAAGCCAAATAAAGCAATTATTCCGTCAAATCAAGAAATCGCCAACAACAAACGTGCGAGAAGCGCCAAAATGAGAATAGGTATCAGAAACCCATGGAAATAAACAACCCTAATATGGACCAAAACAATCCGGAAATTGAAATTCCTACGCAAGATTTTGATGCTCAAAATCAAGTAGAAAATTCATTTGTGTGGACCACCAAGACAACGGTGATTGTCATTTTTATTTTGTTCATATCGATGGTTTTTTACATCTACAATTCACTGCATGTTGCCAAAGCAATAAAACACAGAGAAGAATTAAAAACAACTTTAAAAGAATTTCATAGTGAGCGAATCAGCTTAGAAAGTGAAATCACAAATGCAAGTAAACAAACCGAAATCGCAGAAAAATTAAAAGATAACGGATTGAAAGAAATCACTACCCCACCAATTAAAATTACCCGTGACCCAAAAAAGTAAAATCAATACCCGAAAAGCTATTTTGCTTCGTGCCTATGTGGTTTTCGCATTGGTAGGAAGCTTTGGTGCTTTCATTGTTTTTTCGATGATCAAGCTTCAAAATGGTTTCGACAAAGAATTCAGTGTTGAGTTACAGAAAAAGAATACTCGGGTAAAACAAGTTGAAGGAATTAGAGGAAATATTTATGCAGACGACGGCAGTTTACTCGCCACTTCTATTCCAACATACGACCTAATCTGGGACGCAAAGGCAGATGGATTAACAAATAAATCATTCCAATCTAAAATCGACAGCCTTTCATTGATGTTATCCAAGGAATTTCCAACCAAAATCAATGCATCCGGAAATCCTAGGATTGGAGGCAACCCCGGTGAATGGAAGTACAAACTAACGTCCCTCAGAAAGAAAAAAGTGAGATACGTGATTCTACAAAAAGAACTCTCGTTCGACGTGGTAAAGCGGTTAAAATCTTACCCGTTGTTTTGGATGGGTAAATTTAAGAGTGGATTTTGGTTTGAAGAAAAAGGCAAACGCATGTATTTCATGGGAGATCTTGCAAAAAGAGCAATTGGATATACAAAAAATGGAGTAAGTGTTGGTTTAGAAGGAGCCTTTGATAGTTTATTAAGAGGTAAAAATGGACAAATCATGGAGCAGCGTATGCCAGGTAGAATATGGCGTCCAATGCAAATTGGAAGTAACTCTGTGGCCGAAAACGGATACGACATTGTGACAACCTTAGATGTTGGATTCCAAGACATCACACAATATGCGCTCAACAAGGCCCTTGTTGAAAATGAAGCCGACCATGGATGCGCAATGGTAATGGAAGTGAAAACCGGAGCCATCAAAGCAATTGCCAACCTAAAACGTGGAAAAGACGGTATTTATTATGAGTCCCAAAATTACGCAGTAAGTGAGTTTTCTGAGCCAGGTTCAACATTCAAAATCATCTCTGCAATGGCCTTATTGGAAGATAAATATGCAACACCATCCGATAGTATTAGCACTAAAAATGGGAGAGTTCGATATTCAAAGGATGTTGAATTTACAGATGGAGACCATTTTGATCCCAAAAACAAAACTTATACTCTTCAAAAGAGTATTGAGGTATCGAGCAACGTTGGAATTAGTCAGTTTGTTTGGAAACATTATCAAAAAAAGCCAAGTAAATTCATCGATCATATTCTTGACTTAGGGTTAAATAGTAAACCAAACTTCGACATTCCCACATCAAATTATCCGGTAATCATCACCCCTAAAAGCAATGGCTGGAGCGGTGTTGCATTGCCTTCAATGAGCATAGGATACACAAGTCAAATTAGTCCGCTTCAAACATTGATGATTTACAACACCATTGCAAACAATGGTAAAATGATGAATCCTTATTTGGTAAAAGAAATTCTCCAAGATGGTAAAAGCGTCAATAAAATAGAGCCCAAGATCATCAAAGAAAGCATTTGTTCAGAGAAAACAGTGAAAGCTCTCCAGAACATGCTTTCTGGTGTAGTGAGTCGAGGTACTGCCGATGAAATCACGAAGCAATGCAAGTTTACAGCCGCAGGTAAAACGGGTACCGCAAAAATCAATGAGAATGGCAGATACATTGAGAAATACAATGCATCATTCGTTGGATATTTCCCTGCAGAAAATCCTCAATATTCAATCATCGTTGTCATTAATAGACCGAACAAGAAAGAGTATTATGCTGCAAAAGTTGCGGTTCCAGTTTTCATCGAGATTGCCAATAAAATTTACAGTTCACACATTCAAATTCAACCCACTTTGGTAACATCGCGCATCACGGAGGCTCCATATGTATTGAACGGCAACCAACAAGCGTTAAAAACCATCTTGAATGACCTAAATATTAGTTCACAATCTTCACAACCAACTGCAGCATTTGTTCAAGCCGAATCAAAAGGATATGCCGTAACGTTTAAACCATTGACAGTAGAGGCAAATAAAGTTCCGGATTTCAGAGGGATGGGAATCAGAGATGCGCTACAAATTGCCAAATTAATACCAGTTAAAATCACTTTTGAAGGGTACGGAAAAGTTGTTGGTCAGAGTATACCGGCTGGCAACAGTATTGGAGCAAATAACATCATTCACCTCAAATTATCGCAATCCAAATGAAAACGCTCGCTTCACTCATTCAAAATATCAAAGGTGCTAAAATCCATGGCGAAACACAAGTCATGGTAACAGACATTACTATTGATAGCAGGACGGTTGTTTCTGGGGGACTTTATGCTGCTCTTGCAGGAACACAAGTAAATGGTCATCAATTCATTGCAAATGCAATTGCCTTGGGAGCTAAAATCATTCTTCATTCTGAAGAAGTTGATTTTGTGGAAGAAATTTCGTATATTCAGGTTTCAGATGTTCAAGAGGCTTTGGGTGAAATTGCATTGCAATTTTACAATGAAGCTGCCGACCAACTGATTATTGTTGGCACCACTGGCACCAATGGTAAAACTACTGTATCAACACTCTTGTTTGAATTATTCACCAAACTTGGTTACCAATGCGGCTTGGTATCTACCGTTGAAAATAGAATTGGAAATCAAGTTATTCCAAGCACCCACACCACTCCAAATGTCATTGCTTTACATGCTCTTTTTAACCAAATGGTTGAAGCGGGATGCACGCATTGCTTCATGGAAGTGAGCTCACACGCCATTGACCAAAATAGAATTGCCGGCGTAAAATTTGCGGGCGGTATTTTTACAAATATCACCCACGATCATCTCGATTATCACAAAACTTTTGACAATTACATAAAAGCAAAAAAACGCTTTTTCGATCAATTGCTAGAGGATGCTTTTGCTCTCACCAACAAGGATGACAAAAACGGGATGGTGATGTTGCAAAATTGTAAAGCGACTAAATACTCATATGGGTTAAGGGGCAATGCCGACTTTCAAGTGAGGGTTCTCGAAAGTGATTTCAATGGAATGTTACTCCAAATAAATGGAAAAGACATTTGGACAAGTCTGGTGGGAGATTTCAATGCTTATAACTTCTTGGCAGTTTATGGTGCAGCATTTTTGATTACGGATGGCTTAGAAGAAATTGAGATTCCTCTCAGCTCTCTCGGCCGTGTGAATGGCAGATTTGAGGCCATCGCTGGACCCAATCACAAAACAGCCATCGTAGATTATGCGCACACACCAGATGCCTTAGAAAATGTAATTAAAACAATCAATAACATTCGTCAAAATGGAATAAAATTGATCACGGTGGTTGGTTGTGGGGGGAACAGAGATGCTGAAAAACGCCCAGAAATGGCACGTATTGCTACACAGTTAAGTGACAAAGTCATTTTCACCAGTGACAATCCAAGAAATGAAGACCCCAATGAGATTATCCAACAAATGGAAGCGGGCGTTGAACCTCATTTAATGAAAAAAACGATCAAAATCACCGATAGAAAAGATGCCCTAAAAACGGCAATTTTATTGGCAGAGGATGGTGATGTGATTCTTGTTGCTGGAAAGGGTCACGAAACATATCAAGAAATTAAAGGAATCAAACATCCTTTCGACGATAAAAAAATCATGTCAGAATTATTTAACCTACTAAAATAATGTTGTACTATTTATTTAAATATCTAGACCAATCAGGAATTTCGGGGGCAGGTGTTTTCAATTACATCACGTTCCGAGCTGCCATAGCTGGTATTCTCAGTTTGCTGATTGCGCTTTGGGCTGGTAAAAGCATCATCAAATGGCTTCAAAAAAAGCAAATAGGCGAAACCATTCGTGAATTGGGTCTTGAGGGACAAATGCAGAAAAAAGGCACACCTACAATGGGCGGTATTATCATCATTATTGCCATCATTGTACCTACCCTTTTACTCGCAAGATTAGATAATCCTTACGTGATCATCATGCTCATCAGCACCATTTGGATGGGTGTTATAGGAGGAATCGACGATTATATCAAGGTATTCAAAAAAGACAAAGAGGGAATGAAAGCCACCACAAAATTAATTGGTCAATTAATGTTGGGTGTAATCATTGCTGTTACCATAGACTATACTCACAAATTAAATCACATTCCACTTGAAACAAACTTACCAATTTCAAAATTGAAATTAAGCTACACAGATATACTTCCGGGGGAAGGCAACGCATGGCTCATTTACGTACCAATTATCATTTTTATCTGTATGGCGGTTACAAATGCGGTGAACTTAACAGACGGAATTGACGGATTAGCAGCGGGTACAACTGCCATCGTAGGTACAGGTTTGGGAATTTTGGCCTATGCAACCGGTAACATCAAGATGGCTCAATATTTAAACATCATATATGTTCCACAAAGTGGTGAAGTTGTAATTTTCCTGGCCGCTGTTATTGGGGCATGTCTTGGATTCTTATGGTACAACGGCTATCCAGCTCAAGTTTTCATGGGAGATACTGGCAGTATGGCTCTGGGTGGCGCAATCGCAGCCGTTGCCATTATCATTAAAATGGAACTTTTACTCCCTGTTCTCTGTGGAATATTTTTCGCTGAGAGCTTTTCGGTTATCCTGCAAGTATCTTATTTCAAATACACTAAAAAAAGATTTGGTGAGGGACGAAGAATTTTCTTGATGTCGCCGCTACACCACCATTTTCAAAAGAAACAAATACCTGAAAGCAAAATCACCTTAAGATTTTGGCTAATCACAGTGGTTTTAGTACTCGCAACTTTTGCTTTAATCAAATTACGTTGAAAAAAAATCTCATCATATTGGGCGCTGGAGAGAGCGGAACTGGTGCAGCCATACTTGGGGTAACTCAAGGGTGGAATGTATTTGTGTCTGACAAAGGCCCTATTGCTGAGAAATACAAAAATGAATTAAACGCTTATCAAATTTCTTGGGAAGAAAATCACCATTCTATTGAGAGAATCATGGAAGCAGATGTTGTCATTAAAAGTCCAGGCATTCCTGATAAAATCCAACTGATTCTGTCCCTCAAAAATCAAAACACCCCAATTATTTCAGAAATTGAATTTGCCGGATGGTATACCAATGCCTTAATGATTGGAATTTCGGGCACCAATGGAAAAACAACAACCACACTCCTCACCTATCAAATCTTAAAAGATGCTGGTTTAAATGTTGGTTTAGCCGGCAACATTGGTCAATCATTAGCCCGCCAAGTTGCGCTGAACCAATATGAGATGTATGTTCTTGAACTCAGTAGTTTCCAATTAGATGGGAATGAAAAATTCAAACTTCACATTGCTTGTTTAACCAATATTACGCCAGATCACTTAGACCGTTACGATTACAAATTAGAAAATTACATACAAAGCAAAATGAGACTCACTTTGAACCAAACGAGTGAGGATTATTTCATTTACTGTGCCGATGATGAATTAACCCTTCAAGGCATTGAACAAACCAAAATCGAATCAAAAATGATTCCATTTAGCCTCAACCAAAACTTGGAATTTGGGGCAAGTGCAATCGCAAACATGATATCAATCAACCTAGAAAAAAAACACACACTGAATATGCAAGATTTTAACTTAAGAGGTCGTCACAACGCCTACAACACTATGGCTGCTGCCGTAATTTCAGGACTTTTAGATGTAAGAAAAGAGAACATCAGAGAAAGTTTATCAAATTTCCAAAACGTGGAACATCGCTTAGAAACGGTAGCCAAAACAAATGGGGTTGAATATATCAACGATAGCAAAGCAACCAACGTGAATTCAACTTGGTATGCCCTAGAAAGCATGGATAGACCAGTTATTTGGATTGCTGGAGGTGTTGATAAAGGAAATGATTATGCAGATTTAAAACCATTAGTGAAAGAGAAAGTAAAAATGATCATTTGCATGGGAATCGATAATTTGAAAATTCACCAAGCATTTCAGAGTGATGTTGACATGGTCATTAACACATTAAGTGCTAAAGAGGCAGTTCATGTTGCTTCCAGAATGGCTGCAAATGGAGATGTTGTGTTATTGTCGCCAGCCTGCGCCAGCTTCGACTTATTCGAAAACTACGAAGACCGCGGTCGTCAGTTTAAAGCTGCTGTAAGAAATCTCTAAATTCTACAATGAATAAGTTTAACCATACCTTTCAAGGCGACAAAACGATATGGATCATTGTGACCATATTGTCGTTCATTGGAATACTTGCGGTATACAGTGCAACTGGCACACTTGCATTTGCCAAACAACAAGGGAATACAGAATTTTATTTCCTCCGTCACTTGTTTTACCTCAGTATCGGTTGGTTTTTGTTGTTCTCAATACATAAAATTCCATTTAAATATTACTCGAGAATTGTACAAATAGGCTATTGGATTTCCATTGTTCTACTGTATTTAACACTGATTGTTGGTTCTCAAATAAACAATGCCACCAGGGTTATATCCATTGGCGGAATTACCTTTCAACCCTCAGACATGGCCAAGTTATTCTTGGTGATGTATATTGCACGTTTCTTAAGTAAAAAACAAGATGAAGTGGAAACAATCAGTGTGTTTCGCAAGATTTTAGGCATTATCATTCTTGTCATTATTCCTATTATTCCTGAAAACTTAAGTACGGCACTCGTGGTTATGACCACAAGCACCCTGCTCCTATACATCGGTCGCATCAAATGGACGTATATTTTGTCTTTAATTGGTTTGGGACTTTTAGCATTTGGATTATTTTTAGCCTTCATTTTTACGATTGACGTGAATAAATTTGAAGACACCCGTTTACCAACATGGAAAAAGCGAATTGAAACATACATGGGGAACGATGAAGATGGCAATAGTGGATACCAACAAATGCAATCGAAAATTGCCGTTGCTACAGGCGGTTTTCTGGGAAAAGGTCCTGGACATTCAACTCAACGCAACTTTTTACCACACCCTTATTCAGATTTCATTTTTGCCATCATTGTTGAAGAATATGGCATTGCTGGTGGCTTAATTGTAATTGGCTGCTTCATTGTTCTCATCTTCCGCTGTCTCAAAATTGTGGTTGAAAGTCAACGCTCCTTTGGGGCTTTGGCTGTGTTAGGTATAGCCTTTAGTACAACCTTTCAAGCCTTCGTACACATGGGTGTTTCCGTTGGCAAGCTTCCGGTAACTGGACTCACATTACCCCTCGTGAGTATGGGAGGTACCAGTTTGATTTTAAATAGCATTGCCTTTGGATTTATCTTAGGCATCAGCCGACATATCGATGAAGAAAAGAAAATAGAGGCAGAAACCTCTAATGTCCCTCAAAATCAAGAAAATTGACATGAAAAAGTTAAAATTTATTTTTTCAGGTGGTGGCACAGGAGGACATATTTTCCCTGCGGTTGCAATTGCAAATGCGCTAAAGGCTAGACATCCCGAAGCAGAATTTCTATTTGTTGGTGCACTCGGAAAAATGGAAATGGAAAAAGTTCCATTGGAGGGATACCAAATCATTGGGCTCCCAATTGCCGGTCTTATCCGCAGCTTTTCAATTAAAAATTTTGCGGTGCTCTATAAATCAATCAAGAGCTATTTTATTTCCAAAAAAATCCTGAGGGACTTTCAACCGGATGCTGTGATTGGAACGGGTGGATTTGCGAGTTTACCCATTTGTTACGCTGCTGGAAAAATGAACATTCCTGTTTTTGTTTGGGAAGGAAACGGGTATGCCGGTCTTACCAATAAAATCATGAGTAAAACCGCAAAAAAAATATTTTGTGGGTTTGGCAATATGGACAATTATTTCAAATACGGAAACTGGATTCATTCCGGGAATCCTATTCGAAATGAAATTACCCTTAAAGTTGATAGAGTTTCTGCATGCAAATTTTTTAATTTAGACCCAAATAAACCCATATTGTTTGTAACAGGTGGAAGTTTAGGTGCACGAACATTAAACGAATGCATGGAACTGGGCTTGCCCCATTTTAAAGAGCACAACATTCAATTGATTTGGCAAACCGGTAGTTTTTACAAAATTCCAAACGATTTAGGCAAAGGAATATGGGCTCAAGCATTTTTAAGAGAAATGAATTTGGCGTATTCGTGCGCTGACGTTGTGATTGCTAGGTCTGGCGCGCTCAGTTGTTCTGAAATCGCCGCCGTGAGTATTCCAGCAATTTTGGTTCCTTCCGCGAATGTAACAGACGATCATCAAACAAAAAATGCACAGCACATGTCTAAAAATGGCGGTGCAATTCTAATTTCCGATAAGGATGCAAAATCAGTTCTGGTCAATGAAGCGATTGCTTTGATACAGAATACTGAAAAGCAAAAACTTATGAAAATAGCACTCGAAGAAACCGCAAAACCCAATGCAACGAATACCATTGTTGACGAAATAGAAAAATACCTATGAGAAAAGAAATATCATCTTATCAATACGCATACTTTTTGGGAATTGGCGGCATCGGTATGAGTGCCATATGTAGATATCTACTCTCCATAGGAATAAAAGTTTACGGTTACGATAAAACAGAAACTGCACTCACCAAAGCACTCATTGAAGAAGGTGCAAACATTCATTACATCGATGAATTGAATGCTTTTCCAACAATCATCCAAGAGCATATCGAGCAAACTCTATTCATTCTGACCCCCGCGATTCCCGCAAAACATTCTCATTTAAATTTTCTCAAAAATCGCGGAATTGAAATCTTTAAGAGATCTGAAGTACTCGGTCTGATTTCAAATCCCATGTTCAATATTTCTGTTGCAGGAACCCATGGAAAAACAACTACGTCAACATTAATCGCCCATCTGCTCGAAACTGCCAATGTAAATTACACTGCATTTTTGGGTGGTATTTCAGCCAATTACAACACAAATTATTTGCGTAAAACCAATGGAATTGACATAACTGAAAATCCTATTGTAGTGCTTGAAGCCGATGAATTCGACAGAAGTTTCCACCAATTGCGCCCAGATATTGCCATTATTACAGCAATTGATGCCGATCACCTCGATATTTACGACAATCATCGTGCTTTTGAGGATGCATTTAACCATTTTGCTTCGCTTATTCGACAAGGAAAACAAACGCATCCCAAATCTGGACAACTGATTATCCAAGAAAAACTCACATTGGAACTTACGCACAAAATCCATGTGAATGCTTACGGTGAAAATCCACGTTCTGATTTCTCTTATCAAAATGTTTCAATTCAAAATGGTAAATTTCATTTTGATTTTTATGAGGGACAAAAGCTCGTTGGGAATTTTGTTTGCGGATTACCTGGATTTCATAACGTTTCAAATGCAACCGCAGCTCTGGCTGTTTGCTATGGAATGCTTGGAATTGACATAGAACTGCTTAAAAATGGGATCTCAACATATAAAGGTGCAAAAAGAAGATTTGAATACATTATTGATACAGCAGACCATGTAGTAATTGACGATTATGCCCACCATCCTGAGGAGTTAAATGCAATCATAGGTTCGGTAAAGTCGCTGTATCCTAACAAAAAAATCACTGGAATTTTTCAACCACATTTATTCACACGGACCAGAGATTTCGCAGCAGAATTTGCGAAAAGCTTAGCTGAGCTTGACCAATTAATATTAATGGAAATTTATCCAGCCAGAGAAGAACCATTAGAGGGCATCAATGGAGTTTGGTTACTCGATCAAGTTCAATTAGCCAACAAACATTTAATGTCGCCAACGCAAATTATAGAAAGTATTTCAAATTCAAAGCCCGAAGTTTTATTGATTTTAGGAGCTGGAGATATTGATCGAATTGTAGAACCCTTAAAACAATTATATGAGAAAAATTAAAATGGCATTAAATAAACGACAATGGATAGTGTCGATGTTATTAATCCTCCTCATTATCATGTTTTTTGCATGGAGCAAACTCAATTCAACGGGTAAAAACAGAATTGTTGAACAAATCAGTGTAGCCATTGAGGCAGACAGCAATTGCATGTTTTTGAACAGCGCTGAGGTGATCCATTTGATTGAAGATAAATTTGGCAATCCTGTAGGAAAACCGGCCATTGAAATTTCACTCACTAAAATCGAACAAACATTAAATGCTGTTCCTTACGTGGAAAAATCAACAGCGTATATTGGATTCGACGGAGTCCTAAAAATTAAAATTAAAGAAAGAAGACCTGTGATTCAGATTGTCAATAACATTGGACAATCATTCTACCTTGATAGTTTTGGTATGCAAATTCCTAAGAAGGAAAATACACAACCAAATTTATTACTCGCTAATGGAAATATCAATGTTAAACTGATGCCAGGAAAGGTTTCTGCTCTCCCCATTGCTCAAGAATTATTGAATTTGGGCAAATTTTTATATTACAATAAATATTGGGATACTCAATTTGAACAATGTTATGTAGATAACTATAATCGCCTTTTGTTGATTCCCAGAGTAGGAAATCATAGCATTGTTATAGACAACACTCAAAATATGCATCAAAAGTTCGAAAACCTCAGTCTTTTCTATAGAAAAGGACTCCAAACGGTAGGTTGGAACAAATACGTGCAAATCGATCTTTCCGTCAACAATCAAGTGATAGGAAGACGCAGTGAAGTCGAAACTGAACACTCAAAAACCAAAACTGTCCAAAAACAAACACACTAGAATAATTCATCAACATTATGTCATTAAACAATAAATTCATCGTAGGATTAGACATCGGAACTACCAAAATATGTGCTATTGTAGGCCAACTCGCAGACAACGGGAAAATCAACATATTGGGTATGGGAAAAGCATCCAGTCAAGGGGGTGTTTCCCGCGGTATGGTTGCAAATGTAAGCAAGGCTGTTACCGCAATTGAAGAGGCTGTATCGGAAGCTGAACGTCAAAGCCAAGTAAAAATCAAAACCGTTTTCGTTGGCATTGCGGGTCATCATATTAAAAGCTTACAACACCGTGGAACTTTATCGAGACGTCATGGAGATGAAGAAATTGAACAACCAGAACTTGACAAATTGGAAAATGAAATGCAAAACTTGGCCTTGACACCAGGATTGGAAATTTTGCATGTATTGCCCCAAGACTACAAAATAGACGGTGAAGACGGCATTCGCGATCCTGTGGGAAGAATTGGTGTGAGGGTTGAATGCAATTATCATATTATCACCGGCGAAACCGCAGCTGCAAAAACCATTTTCAAAGCTGTGAACAAAGCAGGTTTGCAAGTAGCTGACCTCATGGTTGAACCTGTTGCTTCTGCAAGGGCCGTTTTGTCAACACCAGAATTAGAAGCAGGAGTTGCCTTGGTCGACATTGGGGGTGGAACAACCGACATTTGTATATTCGAGAATGGCTACATCAGTCACACTGCCATTATTCCAATTGGTGGAGATAGAATCACAAGAGATTTACAAGAAGCTTGGGGAATACTCAAAGAACAAGCTGAAGATGTTAAAGTAAAATATGGCAGCTGCTTCCCAACAGAAGCAATGAAAAATGAGGTTGTTGTTATTCCTGGATTGCCAGGCCGCCAACCCAAAGAAATTTCAGTTTTCGCAATCTCTCAAGTCATCCGTGCACGTATGGAAGACATCATTCAAAAAGTAGATTTTGAAATTCAACTTTCAGGAATTGCCCATAAATTATCCGGCGGCATTATACTCACCGGTGGAGGTAGCTCTATGAAAGATGTTTGTCAATTATTCAGCTACAATATGGGCATGGAAGTACATTTAGGATCTCCTGGCCAACATCTCGGAAAAGGAATGATCGACGAAGTGAGGAACCCAATGTATTCTACGGCTATTGGTCTTGTTATGATGGGATTCGATTCAGCTCAGAAACATGGTTCTGAATTTGAACCTAATGTAAAAATTGATGCCAATCCTTCAGCTAAAAAAGTGGCAAGCGAAGCAACAGAGGCTGTTGTTGAAATGGAAACCCCTCAATCTCAAGATAAACCAAAAGGTCCTTGGGATAAATACAAGGGTCTCTTCAACGGACTACAAAATTGGCTTTCAGAAGACGATGACGATTTTAAAAGCAACTAATACACACAACCAAACACAAACATGCCAAACCAGATGAATTTTCAACCAGACTTTAATCAACCACAACGCAATAACATTAAGGTTATTGGTGTAGGTGGTGGTGGTAGCAATGCCGTCAATCACATGTTTAAACATGGAATTGAAGGGGTTGACTTCTACATTTGCAATACAGATATTCAAGCATTGCGACATAGCAATGTTCCCAATCGATACCAACTTGGAGGCACAGGACTCGGCGCTGGATCTCTTCCAGAAATTGGAGAAAAAGCCGCTATCGACAGTACCAAAACCATCGAAGAAATTTTAGACAGTGAAACCTTGATGGTATTTATCACTGCGGGAATGGGCGGTGGAACAGGTACCGGTGCAGCTCCAGTAATTGCTAAAATTGCAAAAGACAAAGGAATCCTCACCGTAGGTATTGTTACCTTGCCATTTGTTGATGAGGGACCAAAAAGAAACAAACAAGCTCAAGAAGGATTAGAAAAATTAAGACCGAGCGTAGATGCTTTGTTAACCATTTGCAACGACAGAATTGTTGATATGTATGAAGATTTAACCATTTCTGAGGCATTCTCTGAAGCCGATGATATTCTTTGTACGGCAGCAAAAGGAATCGCTGAAATCATATTCAAACCAGGATTGATTAATGTTGACTTTATGGATGTTAAAACCGCAATGGAAAACAGCGGACAGGCCTTGATGGGAACTGGTATTGCAAATGGCGACAACCGTGCTGAAACTGCAGTTAAAATAGCATTGAATAGTCCTTTGCTCGATAATACAAAAATTCAAGGCGCCAGCCACCTATTAATCAATGTATCATACGGTTTAAAACAACCAACAATGAAAGAAACACGCGTGATTACTTCATTCTTGCAAACCGAAGCTGGAAATGAAGCTCATTTGAAAATGGGTGTTACGCATGACGAAACATTGGGAGAAAATCTATCTGTTACAGTGATTGCCACTGGTTTCAGTACACAAACTATCAAAACCGTTCACACTTTAGAGCAGCAAGTTCAACAACCACAAATAGTCAACAATATACAACCAGTTGAGCCGGCACAAATTCAAATTGAAGAAGTGAATCATGATGCCGAAATTTCACAACTCATCAATACAATGAACCAACAGTTGCAACCTAAAACAACGGCTGATTTATTTAAAAACGACGAAATTGCAAACCCTCATTTTCAGCCTCAACCTGTAAATGTCCCTCAAAATCAAATAGAATTCAATTACAGACAACCCACTCCTTCACCACAGTACAATCAGCCAAATAGGTATGAGAACAACCGCATGGAACGCGAAAACATTTTAGATTCAGATATGAATGTACCCGCTTATTTGCGTAAAAATGTAGATTTGTTCCAAGCTCCCTTGAGTACTGATTCGAATGTGGCAAAATATTCTCTAGCCCCAGAAATTACGGGAGAAAGAGATTTCTCAATTCGACCAAATAGACATCTACATGACAATGTAGATTAACCCGATTCATAGTGTTTGTGTTAAGAGAGAGTCACCTTCGGGTGACTTTTTCATTTACA
>CAZYBT010000035.1:0-22594 GCA_964645755.1 uncultured Rhizobium sp. | reverse complement strand
AACCAAGGTTGTGGAACTGTGAGTGATTATGGTAACATCATGGATTTCCAAGTGAATATCAAAAAAGTTACAGCTCCTGTTGCAGACTTTACCATTCCAAAAGGAAATAAATATACCAAGGCTCCTATTACTTTCGTTGCGAACGGTGGTGGAAGCTGGAATTACAAATGGACCTACGCTGGTGCCGGTAAAATTGGAAACGACAATACCTATAAAGGCGTGAAAAGTTGGGATTCTGCAGGTACATACAATGTTAGATTGGATGTTAACTATTGCGGAATTAAAGATTCAATTGATAAATCTGTGACAATTGTTAAACCAACTGCTAAACCAGTTGCTGACTTTATCTCTGATATCAATGAGGTTGAACAAAGCTTTAGTTGTCAACTTTTTGATTTAAGTAACAACGGTGCGTGGGATTATAAATGGTCGATTATCAGTCCTACTGGTCAAGATGATCAAACCATTACGAGCACTCCGAATCCTGTTGTGTACCTTGGCGAAACTGGTTGGTATACAGTTTGTTTGGAATCATACAATGATATTGGATGGAGTGATTCAATGTGTAAAAAGAAATACATAGAATGTACACCTGCCGCTGTTTATTACCATGGTCCTTCAAAAGAAGCAACAAACAAAAAAGGTATTTTATATGACCACAATGGTCCTACTGGCGACTACGCAAATGGTCGTAAACCATCTATTGATTACATTAAAATTCTTCCTTGCGGTGCAAAAGAAATTCGTTTCAGCTTCTTGGATTTGAATTTGGCAGATAATAATGACATTATTAAGTTCTACAATGGTGATCAAGCTGATCCATCTAAATTGGTAGCTTCAGTAAATGCTGCAAACCAAGCGTATTACGATACAACTGTAATTAAAATCACTGCGGGTGTGGCTTACATCACTTTTGAATCAAGTACTTCTGGCCAAGGTCGTGGTTACATCATCAATTGGGAAAGTGATTTAAATCCACCTTCATTGCCAAAACCATCGTGGACAACTGACTACAAGAAATATGGTGTTGGTGTGAACATTGATTTTAAAAATACTTCTTCAAATGTGAGTGGTATTCCAAACTACGTATGGACAACTTCAGATGGTGGTTATGGAACTAGCAATGACTTCAACTACAACTTCACTACAGATGGAACTTATAAGGTTTGTTTGACTTCACAAACTTGTACTGGTATTGATTCATTCTGCTCTACAATTGATATTGAAACTCCAACTGCTGCTTGGATGGTTGATTATAAAGCAAGCAATTTGCGTCCATCAATTGGTGAAGTTGTGACTCTCTCTACCAAAACAGATTATGCGAATGGTTTTGAATGGAGCATTTTCCCTACCTCTTTCACGTTTGAAAATGGTACAAGCAAATTCTCACAAAACCCTCAAGTTAAATTCTCTGCAGGTGGTCCATACACCTTTACTTTGAGTGCTTGGAATGCTGCTGCTGGTAAATCTGCATCAGAGAAAAAAGTAATCAAAAATAAGTATGTAGTTGTTTTAGACTATTGCATTCCGTTGGTAGATATGGTAAGTTCAGACATTGCAATTAACAATGTTTTGGTTACCGACAAAAACAACAGAGTATTAATTAACAACGCAACTACTGGAACAAGTTCTTATGTTGACTATGGAGATCCAAAATACCCAGCTGTGATGACATTTGGATCTAAATATGATTTAACTGTTGAAAGAAAAACCAATTCGAACCAAGTGAATTATAAAGCTTGGATTGACTGGAATATTGATGGTGACTTCAACGATGCTGGTGAAGAAATCATGAACACCGGAGCAATCTCTGGTAACTCTGCAAAAGTTTCTTTCACTGTTCCTAAATTAAAAAATAGCTTCGAAGGTAGAACCAAATTACGCATTGGTGCTGCTTATGGTTCATTCTCTAACACTCCTTGTGGGGTAAACCAAGTGGGTGAATTCGAAGATTATCTATTGGATCTTGCGAATGACAATACCAAACCTACCATCACTTTGGTTGGTTCAGATACGGTTCGTGTAGAAAAATCTGGTAGTGTTTCTTCTTGCTACTCTGAAATTGCTTCTAAAACTTATAGTGCATCAGACGAAACTGAAGGTGATTTGACTTCTTCGGTGGAAATTACTTCTGATTTAGATTGCACAGTACCGGGTGTATATGCAATCAACTTCAAATTAGAAGACGCTTCAGGTAACTTAGCTGATCCTAAAACTCGCTACGTAATTGTGGTTCTTGATAGAACTGCTCCAACCATGACATTGAACGGAAGTGCGAACATGCAAATAGACCAGTGTGCAACATTCACCGATCCAGGTGCAGTTGCAACCGACAATATCGATGGTAACTTAACCAGCACAATTGAAACAACTGGTACAGTTGACTCTAAGAAAGTTGGCGATTATAAATTAGTTTACACTGTAAAAGATGCCCAAGGAAACAAAGCTTCTTTAACAAGAACTGTATTGGTGAGAGATACTACAAAACCTGGTATTTACCAATTGGGCAAACGCATTGTGAACAATGCTACAATAGATGTTCAAATTAAACAACCATTTGTTGATGATATCTATGCATTCGATGATTGCAATGGTAACTTATTTATCAGCAAAAACCCAGGGTTTAACGGTCCAGTGAACAACCAAATTCGTGCTACTTACCCAGTGATGTACAACGCTGTTGATCCATCTGGTAACAAAGCAACTGAAGATGGTTTTGTTATCAACTACAGAGTGGATGATTTTATTGCACCAAGCATTGAGTTGAATACTGAAGATACTGTTTACCATGACGTATTAACTCCATACTATTCAAGAAACGTTTCTACTTCTGATAACTACTACTTGAACTCTCAAGTAAGTGTTGCGAAAAAAGCAAACGTTGACCCTTATACATTAGGTCTTTACACTGAAGTATTTACTGCTACTGATGGTAGTGGAAACTCAACTACTAAAACCCGTTATGTGAAAGTGGTTGACCAAACTGCTCCACAAATTGTTGCCAACCCAGTAAATGTTTGCGTTGGTGTTCCTTTCTGGGCAATGAGTGGTTTAATTGTGAAAGACAACTATTACAGTGTATCTGATTTGTTAGATCGTGTAAAAGTAATCAATAGCAATGTAAACATTTGGGAATCAGGTTCATATTTCATTGCTTATGAAGTAACTGATCCTAGTGGAAATACTTCTACAACTGTAATTAGAGATGTTTATGTAAACTATCCTCCAAATTGCAGCAACACATTCTCTGGTGTTACAAACTTCAACTTGAACGATGCCGTTTCAGTTTACCCTAACCCAACTTCTGGTAAGGTGAATATTGGATATGCATTGAACAACAACAAACCTGTTAGCATTGAAGTAACCAATGCATTGGGTGCAGTTGTAACCCGTTTGAATCATGTAAACCCAGGTTTCGGAACAACAGAAATTAACCTTTCTAATTTCGGACGCGGAATTTACATGGTACGCTTTACCAACGATGGACAAAGCATCACCAAAAAAGTAATTGTACAAGATTAATTCATTTGAATAATCCTATAAAAAAGGGCTGCACCGCAGCCCTTTTTTTTTGCCCAAAATTCTAAGTTCCGCACTTTTGCAAATCTCCCTTCACCCATTTTTTGCAGTTTTCGCAAATAAAAAAGCCAGGTTTCCCCTGGCTTTTTTTATCTCATTCACCGTTGGGTTCACCCAACAGCGCTAAATTACCCTTGTTTTTTGATCACATAATGAGCCGCTTTGCCCATGTTTTGTTGCATTAATATTTTTCCAAAATGAGAAATATCCTCCGCCTCAGCAGCACCCGGCTGGTAAATACTCAATAACTCCAAATCCTCGATCATGTTTACATTTAACCCCATTTCAGTTAAATTCTCAATCAATGGTATGTGCTTGTTCTCCTTATTGTCAACCACACAGCGAAAATGAATGGCTGAGTTTTGCATGATATGCGCTCTAACTTTGTAAGTGCTCAACGATTCAAAAATCTGCTTTAAATGCTCCTCTACAATAAAATTGAAATCTCTCGTGCTAATTTCCAACATCAATTGATTCGATTTGAGTATTTTACACGCCACAGATAAAGGCTTTGAATCGTCACTCACTTTTGTCCCAGCTTCCAATGGATTGATAAATGATTTAACAAACAACGGTATATTAGAAGCTTTCAAAGGTTGAATGGTTTTGGGATGTATTACAGATGCTCCGTAATATGCCAATTCTATAGCATCATTGTAGGTTAATTCGGAAATGAGTACCGTATTTTCAAATTTCTTGGGATCGGCGTTCATAACACCGGCAACGTCTTTCCAGATGGTGACAGATGTTGCACCCAATAATTTCCCAAAAATTGCGGCTGAATAGTCTGATCCTTCTCTTCCTAAAGTGGTGGTTTCGCCCGTTTCCCCTTTTCCAATGAAGCCTTGTGTGATGATTAGATTTTTTTGAGAAAGTGGCTTCAAACGGTTGGTAACCACCTTTTCAGTTTCTTCCCATTGCACCTTCGCATCTCGGTAGCGACTATCTGTGATGATGAAATTTCGCGCGTCGAGCCATTGATTTTGAATTCCCTGACTCAGCAAATATGCACTCACAATTCGCGTTGAAATCAATTCCCCGTAACTTACAATTTGATCGTAAATAAAATCGTAATCCTCTTTTAAGTTCTCATTATCGATCAAACACTCCAATTCTAAAAATAAATTTCTAACCTCATTGATGTACAAAAAGGAATTTTCTGGAAATAATTCATCTAAAATTTCTGTATGATCTTTTATGACTTTCTTTAAAATTTCAGAGGCAGAGTTTTTATTTTGATACACCGCCTGAACCAATGTTTCCAGTGCATTCGTGGTTTTTCCCATTGCGCTGATAACCACCAAAACATCATTGTTTTTCTCTTGCGAAATGATGCCCGCAACATTTTTAACACCCGCAGCATCTTTCACCGATGCCCCTCCGAATTTGTAAATCTTCATCTCTATTTTGTAAATGATAGGGTAAAATATATTATTTTGTTGTTGTTTTGCAAAATAAATACTAAAAGTTCATACTACCCCTATGCCACATTCAGGATTAATTACTTTAGAACAATTTATTGTTGATCAACAATCGCTCTATAAAGAATCAAGAGGTTCGTTAAGTAGAATTTTTCGTTCTTTAGAGCTTGCGGCTAAAGTTGTAAATCGCGATGTTCGTAAAGCAGGGTTGGTCGATATTTTAGGCAATCACGGTGCTACCAACACTCATGGCGAAGAACAAAAGAAACTCGACGTCATTGCCAACGAAGTGTTTATTGCCGCACTAGCCAAAAGTGGCGAGGTTGCCGTTATCATTTCTGAAGAAAACGATGATCCAGTTTTTATTGAAGGATGTGAAAACGAAAAATATATCATTGCCATCGATCCTCTCGATGGAAGTAGTAACATCGATGTAAACGCAAGTATTGGTACCATATTCTCTATTTATCGAAGAAGCAACGCCACCAATCCTCCTACCGCTCAAGATTGTATGCAAAAAGGCAAACACCAAGTGGCTGCCGGTTACATCATTTACGGAAGCAGCACCATGCTTGTTTATACAACAGGGTTGGGGGTCAATGGATTTACCCTCGATGATTCAATTCAAGAGTTTTGTTTGTCTCATCCCAACATTCTAATCCCCCATGATGGAAAAGTCTTCAGTGTGAACGAAGGCAATTATCATGATTTTCCTGCAGGAATTAAGCGTTACATCGATTTTTGCAAGGAAAAGGATAAATCTACCAACCGACCATACGGAGCGCGTTACATTGGCTCTCTGATTGCCGATTTTCACCGCAATTTGCTCAAAGGAGGTATTTTTATGTATCCTGCTACTGAAAAAACACCTAACGGGAAACTTCGTTTGATGTATGAATGCAACCCTATGGCATTTATTGTTGAACAAGCCGGCGGACAAGCCTCTACAGGTTCTGGACGTATTTTAGACCTTTTGCCTACAGATTTGCATCAAAGAGCGCCGATCTATGTTGGTTCATCAAATATGGTTGAACAGTGTGTTCAAATGTTGGTGGAAGACCAAAACTTGGTTACTCAGCATTAATCATATCAAATATTTCAAGCGATTTTAATGTTCGCTGCGGAAATAAATGATGCTGTAAATGCGCCACTAACTTATCAATGAGCATCCTTCTTTCGGTTTTATTTAATTGAGGGACGTTTCCCTGCGAAATTTCGAATAACGCCCGATTCATCCAAGATTCTGTTCTAAAATATGATGGGGTAGACGCTGTACTGCTTTGTCCTGTTGTGAGATCCAAGCTTGTTTGTGAACCCATTTCCCAATCAATTTCATAGCCCAAATGCATGCCAAGTCCAATTAAAAAGGCCATGGGCATATAGGTCAAGTTGGGATTCGGTTTCAATTGTTGGAAATGCTCAAAAATATAATCGAACAATTCATGGTCGGAATGATGCCCATCCTGCAAACAATTTCCCACAATTTCCAAATAAAACCATTTGATCTGTTGAATTGAAAATTGATCAAAAGCGGCATTGCTTCCTAAATTAGAAACTTCTTTTATGCGTAACAATCCGGGATTATTTTTTGCATTAAATACAACTTCTATGGTATTCCCAATCTGGTAATAGGCATTTTTGTTATTTTTCTTATGCAATCCTTGCACCAAAAATCGTTGGAGCCCAATCTCTCGGGTGTAAATTGTTACCACCGATGCATGATCGGTGTAAGGAATTTTTTTTAAAACAATGGCTGCCGACTTAATGAGCATCAATCAACCCAATCGGCAATGAACAAATTGGTGTCTCTAGTGCCACCGTTGTTGCGGTTACTGCTAAATACCAATTTCTTCCCATCAGGCGAAAACATTGGGAAGGCATTGAAAATACTTGCATTTGTGATGCGCTCCAATTTACCGCTTTCAATGTCGATCATATACAATTGGAAATCGTAACCTCTGCTGCTGTGATGGTTGCTAGAGAAAATGATTTTCTTTCCTGAAGGATGGAAAAAAGGTGCCCAGTTTGCTTTGCCTAATTTGGTCATTTGTTTCAGGTTGCTACCATCAACATTCACTGTGTAAATTTCCATGTTGGTAGGTGCCACTAGGTTTTTTGCCAATAATTCCTTATATTTAGCTATCTCTTCTGGTGTGTTAGGGCGTGAAGCTCTAAAAACCAGTTGCTTGCTGTCTGGAGAGAAAAAAGCACCGCCATCGTATCCCAAACCGTTTGTGATTTGACGTGGGTTCGATCCATCAATGTCCATGATCCACAATTCCAAATCACCACTTCTGGTGCTGGTAAAAACAATTGATTTGCCATCTGGAGAAACAGTAGCTTCGGCATCGTAGCCAGGTTCAAAGGTCAATTGTTTTTTGATTTTGCTGTTTTCATCTGCCACGAAAATGTCAAAATCAGCATAGATTGGCCACAAATAGGCACCAGATGTTTCAGGAACTGGAGGACAAGCATTGTTGCCCAAATGTGTAGATGCATACAACATGTGCTTGTTGTCTGGCATATAATAAGAACAGGTGGTTCTACCCAGGCCTGTGCTTAACATTTTAGGTTTGTAATTGCCCCCTTTGAAACTATCGATTGCACTGAAGAAAATTTGGTCGCAGTTAACGCCCCATTTTGCATTGTTGCTTTGAAAAACCAATGATTTGTTGTCGAAACTGAAATAAGCTTCAGCATTATCGCCACCAAAGGTTAATTGTTTGAGATTTTTCAAATGGGTTTCCTCAGGAACTTGAATGGCATTCGGCTCCGATTGTCCCCCATGATTTTGAGCATTTAAAACAACCACGGGCAATGATAACATAGCCGCCAAAAAATATTTCTTCATATCGTGCAAAATTAAATGATGTTAGAGTAATTGCCAAGCCATTTTAGGATACCCTTTCCGGCCTTGGTCGTCGTAGAAATCTACAAACTTAACCTTAAAATATTGGTTATTGGCGGTTTTAACTAAGTAAAACCGATTGGGTAAAATGGTGTATTTACCGGTTTGCTGACTGTATTCCTTCCAGTCATAACCAATTTCATCTGCACGAGCGCTGTAAATTTGTTTTAATGCAAATTCTTTATTGCAGTTTTCGTATGAAATGGTTTGATTGATCTCGCAAACTTCAATATTCTTGTGGTTTGTTAATGCCCCCCTGATGATGTAAGGGTAAGGATTTCCTTTATCGTCGTCGATGGTTTCTTTGTAAGTTGTAAAAACGATATCCCACTTGCTGCTCTCGATAGGTTCATTCTGCACTGTATCTTTCTTTTGGAAAGAGTAGTATACGAAATTGTATTCAGGCTTGGTTTCAATTTGCGTTAAATATGAAATCGTTGGAATTCCAAGGAACCCCCATTTAAACTGATATGCACCACCGCGAACTCCAAGTAATTGGATTTTTACGTAACGACGGTTTTTTAAACTGTCTTCACCACGATCGAGAACGTAAATTGCATTTTTGCCATCGTACCCATCCGTTACTTTTACAAAGCAGTTTCCGAATGCCGTTGAATCCAGTTGTCCATTCGGATGATCAAATTTCCAAACAACATTGTTCAAATGCAATGGCGATACATCAGCAAATGCAACATCTTTTACTTCGCACACAGAGAAATAAGAATTTTTACCACCGCAAATCACAATGCTTGGCTCACCCTGACAGGCAACTCCAATGTCCCAACCTCCGTACTGATTGCTGAACGTTTTTTGTGTCTCAAAATCAAACCACAATTGGTTTTCATAGTTTTCGCCCATGGCAAAAGCTTGTGTTTGCAAACCAACAGGAACATTGGGTTTCGGATATAATGCTTCTTCCTTTTCGCAGGCTGTGAAAAGCAAAGCGGCTACCAAAAACCAGGCACTATATTTGAATCTTTGAAACACGACTACAAAGTTAATCTACATTGAACAAAAAAGTTTCGACCTGCAGAAATATTCATATTTCCACTTCCCCCACCATGTACAGAACCAGTGCTCGCTGATGACTGTATTTGCTTGATATTGAACATGTTTTTGCAACCAATTTGTATGTCTAACCTATTGTTTAAAAAGGTTTTATTGAAACTGAGATCGGACAAATAATAAGGCGCAATTTCAAACGACTCGCCATTTTCTTCAAATCCAAAATTTCGACCAGTGTATCGACTAAATAGTTGAACTGATACCTGTGGTTTTTTCAATTTATATGAAACATTGAAACTTGTTTGGATCACATTCCAATTTTTCCAATTTTCAGCATCGCTGCTTTTACTTTCATTGTTGATCCATGAGGCACTCACTTTAAATTGAAAATCGTTTCTGAAATATTCCGTTTGAGTGGTTACCCCTTGAGAATTCATTTGACCCACATTGATGTATTGGTAAAGATTTGAACGACTGTCAATTAAGGCAAGCTGGATTTGGTTGGTGATGAAATTTTTAAAGTATGAAACCTTGAATGTAGCAGCCGCATTTTTTGAAATAATGTGTCGATAATCCATGGAACCAATGAAATTGTGCGCAGTTTCAGTGCCCAACTTTGAATTTCCTTGAACATTGTGGTTGATGTCGACGAACAAAAAATAAAGTTCTTTGAGCGTTGGAGCCCTAAATCCTCTGGCATACGACCCTCTAAAAATCAAATGCTTGGTAGCGTTGTATTTGATTTGGAGGGACGGAATAAGCGGTGCCAATTTGAACCCATTTCCCAATAAATTTGGCAGTGGATTTTCACCAAATTGGTTGTTGTAAATCACCCTCAATGAAGGTTTGAACTGAATTTTGCTGTTTGGACTAAATTCTACAGTTGTGAAAATTGCAAAATCATACAACCCATTTTTTTGCATAACCCGCAACGTACGAATCGACTCATATTGAAATTCATATCCCGTTAACCAATCAAACTTTTTGTTTTCACTCAGCTTGCTCCACAATCCACGCATGTTGATTTGCTGGTTTAAGGTAGTGTCTTGATCTGCTGGTCTTGTAACCGTTTCAATGCCTTCAACCAAATCACGGCGAACCATCAATTTGGTGCGCTTGAAAATGTTGTAGCTGTTTTGAAACTGTATTTTATGTCCTTTCCCCAATTGAAAATCCGACAACAACAAAAAGTCGTTTCTTTGGGTGTAAAAATAATTGTTGTAACCTGTAACAGAAATCAGGTTGAATTCAGCATCACTTCTATCGGTCAGTTTCTCATAAAAATAAGTACTTTTCAATGAGTGAGAAGATTTCTTGAACGTGTAATTCAATCCAATAGATCCAAAAATCTTTGTTTTAGGTTTCCAATCAAATGATCGGGTAGCCAAATTAAAATCTGTTCCTTCGTAAAATTGACGACCTAAATCTCCGGTGATTCCCAATTTGCGGTTTCTGAAAATACTGCCCAATTGGAAATTCATGTCGTTGTTTACATTTCCAACCCCATCAATAAATTGATTGATTTGGATTTTGTTGTTGTTTTTAATGGGTTTTTTTGTGATAATATTCACCACACCGCCAATAGCATCTGATCCATAAACCACACTCATTGGCCCTTCAATGACTTCAATTCGCTCTACATTGTTCAGTGGGATCTGAGAGATATCCAAATTTCCATTTAAACGGCCTATCATTGGAACTCCATTAATCAAAATTTTCACATTTTGACCGCTGAGCCCTTGCAATTGTATAGAATTTCCCAAAATTGGGTCTTGGCTTAATTGAATGTTTGATTGGTTTTGAAGGACGTCATTCAGCGTTTGTGCCCCCATTGCAGCAATCGTTTTTTGTGTGATTACCTCCACCGAATACGGGTTTTGTGTGGCTGCTTTTGGCGTTAATGAACCTGTAATCGATACAGGGTTGATTTTGTTGATTTCTGTGTTAACCACAACGGTCCTCTCTGTCTCGGAATACCTCCACAATTTGATTGCATTTGAAAACTCTCCAAACTCAGTACCAAGTTCTATTTTTAAAAGTTCGGTACTCTCAATCGAAATTTGTCCGTTATTGTCTGTATTCCTACTTTGGGCTGAAAGTGTATTTCCAACCGAATCCAACTCTATGATGTCAATTTTAAGTCCCACCATTGGAGAGTTTTGTTGGTCAACGACCAACAAAACTCTTTTTGGTGCCTGCGAGAAGCCTCCCGCAACCAAACTAAACATAACAAAGATGAAAAAAAACTTTTTCAAAGGTGTTAACCTATTAGATTTAATTTTTGGAGATGATTTGGCTTTGTACACCGGCTGAAGTTTTCACTTCCAAAATGTATTGTCCGGCTGATAAATCGCCAATGTTCAATTGTGCTGTGTTTTCCGAAAAAATATTAGAGGCAGTTCTGATGCTTCTACCATCTAATGAACGAAGCGTAATCGTTTCAACTTTTATGTTGGCATTTGGGCGCACAAACAGTTGATTTTGAGCAGGCACTGGGAAAATACTTACATGATTTCTCTCAATACTTTGGGTTGAACCAGTGGTTTTTGCAATCAAAGCACTGCGATTTAAAATAATTCTTCCCATAGAAGCTCCCACAAAACCTGTGAATTGCAAACCATAAACAGTGCTATCTGAAGATTGAACCAAATAATTCAAATCTTGAACCATGTCGTAACTTGTACCGTTGAATACTTTCCATTTAGAACCAATTCTGGTTAAATCTACTCTGTATCCCTCGCCACCTGTGGTGTCTTGAGCTTGATTGTGGTATGTTAACGGAGATTGTTTTAAGTCATCCCAAGTAACCATTTCAATTTTTGCAATTTTAGAACCAACCCTAGACTCAACTCCCACCACCAAATAAGGTACATATGCAGTTCCATTAAATGATGGCTCATAATAGCGTGTGAAATTCAAATCCCAAATTCCATTGGTTGGTTCCAATGTCACTTGTTTGTTGGTAAAATGGAAGTATTTGTAAGTCCCATTTTTCGCTCCATTTTGTTTGATGGTGTCGATTACAGCAAAATCCTTTGTCCCTCCAACAAAATCATAACGGAATGAAAAGTCGCCATTTGGATATTGTGCAATTGGCATAAATTTGATGAAAGCCACAACTTTTCCTGCGCTAGAAAGTGTAATCAGGTATAAAGAATCGCCTTTCACAGTATGGCTGCCCGCATCGTAAACACCCCAAGAGAAATCCCAAGGATTGTTTTTGTTCAGTTGCTTGTTAAAAGCGCCAATTTCATGTTTGTGGATGTCGTTCATAAACGAAGGCCAAGATTGCCATCCTGTTGTGTCAAAATTAGCGTAAGCAGAATTGTCGCCTTTTGGATAAGCATAAACGTTTACACCAGCTGCGTGGTTTGCTCTGATGCAGTTGTCACGCGTGTTGCTTGTGTGAGCAATGTGCCAGCTTCCCATCGCATTGGCAGTTTTGGCTCCTGTTTGCAAACTGTAAAAAACTTGATTTGCATAACCAGGGCCCATTAAAATAGTGTCGGTGGTTACCGTTTGTGCTGTGAGTGTTCCCATCCCGAAAATACCCAGTGCAATTAAAAAGAATCTTGTTTTCATGGTGTTGTCTAATTCGCTTGCAAAAGTACCATCAGAAATCCCCTTTCACCCGTTATTGATTGTAAACTTAATGTCATGAAACGTCAGGATTATGTCACGAACCACAAAAGCTTTTTTTGAATCATTCTAAATACAAACTAACTTTGCATTCAATTGTAAGTATTACAATCAAATTCAATCATACATGGCCAAAATTAGTATCAATATTGCTTCGGGTTCAATCGAAAAAAGAAATGTAGTGGTGGGTATCGACCTCGGTACAACAAATTCATTGGTGGCATACAATGAAAAAGATCCTTCACGCCCTGTTTTGATCCAACACAACAATGATTCCATTGTACCATCAGTGGTGTTTTTCGATGATAACAATCAACCCATTGTGGGTTCCCATGCAAAAGCTCAAATTGCGGAACATCCAGAAAGAACCATCTTTTCGGTGAAACGCCTACTGGGAAAAAATTACGGAGATATTCAATCTCAGACCAATTTCCTTGGGTATAAAATTATCAACGACGACCAAGAAAATTTGGTTAAAGTGAATGTTGGGGGACATTATTACAACCCAATACAACTTTCGGCAATTATCTTGAAAGAACTGAAGGAAAAAGCCGAAACGTTTTTGAATGCAACGGTAGACAAAGCCGTGATTACCGTTCCAGCCTACTTTAACGATTCTCAACGTCAGGCAACAAAAGACGCCGGCAAATTGGCCGGTCTCGATGTGCTTCGCATCATCAACGAACCAACAGCCGCAAGTTTGGCATATGGAATCAACCAAACCGATGCCGATAAAACCATTTTGGTTTACGACCTCGGTGGTGGAACCTTTGATGTATCCATACTGAACCTAGAACACGGTGTATTTGAAGTGGTTGCAACCCATGGAGATACCTATTTGGGTGGCGATGATATCGACCAATTGATTCTCAATTATTGGTTAAAAAAGAATGGAATTACCCTCGATCACCTCAATAAAAATCAAATTCAACACATTCGAATTTTTGCGGAAAATGCAAAAATTAAATTGTCGAATGCTCCAGATTCCCCCTTTGAAGAGTCCCTCAAAATTGGAAATGTAGAACTAAATACGTATATTACGTATGCCGAGTTGGTTGAATTGACCTCAGAATTGTTGGGAAGAACCATGGAATCGGTGAACTTGGCCTTGAAAGATGCAAAATTGAAGGCCAGTGATATTCACGAAGTTGTTTTGGTTGGAGGAAGCACCCGTTTCCCTCAGATTAATCACCTATTGCAACAAAAATTTCCTGGAGTTCACATCAACAATAGTATCAATCCAGATGAAGTGGTTGCCTTGGGTGCCGCTGTAGAAGCCGATATTTTAGCTGGTAACCGTAAAGATATTCTCTTGTTAGATGTAACCCCATTGTCGTTGGGAATTGAAACCGCAGGAGAGTTGATGGATGTATTGATTCCAAGAAACTCCAAAATTCCAACCCGCGTAGGGCGCGAATATACCACTTCCGTAGATGGTCAAGTGAACATGAAAATTGCTGTTTACCAAGGTGAAAGAGAATTGGTCACGCAAAATAGGAAGTTGGGAGAGTTTATCCTGAAAAATATCCCTCCAATGCCCGCAGGTTTCCCAAAAATAGAAATCCAATTTGCCATCAACCAAGATGGTGTTTTAAAAGTTGCTGCAAAAGAATTGCGCAGTGGAATTGCCCAAGAAGTTGAAATACAACCCACATACGGACTTACAGATAACGAGGTGGAACGCATGTTGGAAAGCGGTTTGCTCAATGCCCATGCCGATATTCAATTAAGGTTAGAAAAAGAAGCCGTAAACGAAGCCCAACAACTTATATATACCGCCAACAGATTCCTCGAAAAACATGGTATTTATTTGTCTGAGGAAGAAATTCAAGGCACCAAACAACGAATTCACCAATTATCGGGTCTAATTCAATCAAACAACCGCGATGAAATATTAGGTGGGGTAGAAGCGTTAAATGATTACACACGTCCTTTTGCCGAGAGAATCATGGATATCGCTGTTTCTTCTGCATTAAAAGGAAATAAAATTCAAGAAATATGAAATTTAAAGGCCTAATTGGAATGTTCTTCTTGATTGTGCAACTCCAAGCACAAAATTCGGAATCTGATTACGAAAAAAATACAAATATTGGAATGAAACTTGGAATTTCAGCTTCTACCATGTTTGGTGGTGAACTGCTAAATCCAACTCCTTTATTGGGCTATACTGCCGGTATTTACTACCATACCAAACTCGATAAACGCAAATTTCATTACCAAACAGGAATTGATCTTCGTTTAAGAGGAAGCAATTTTAACAATGTGAACGATTCAATGTCGAATCGTGCTTACACCAGAATCGGTCTCATTTCCATAGATGTTCCGTTACATGCACTCATCTTAGTTGGAAATTATTCAAAAGACAGAGCAAACCATATCATGCTGGGAATACAACCGAGCTACATCATCCGTTCAGTGGTTTATTTGGGGCCTGGTAAAATTCCGGCTCAAAGTCAAGTGTACATGAAAACATGGCAAAATTTACCCATTTACAATTTAGAAATCAATGGATTGGTTGGCTATCAACACAAAGAAGAAGGCTTTGGATACCAACTATCATTGAAAGTAGGATTGCATAACCTCAACAATAACTTTAAATTGGTGTCTACCGATATCGACTCAGGAAAAGAATACGACATATTACCCATCACCGGATTCGGTAAATATATTGGCACCGGCTCATTGGAATTTGCGTTCATTTTTTAAAATCGGTTGTTTCATTGTAAATTTGCAGCACTTTGCGTTCAACAGTTTCATTATACACACTGGGTTGTAAACTCAATTTTGCCGAAAGTAGCACCATTGCTCAACAATTGGAAAAAAGTGGGTTTTCCCGTAAACAATTTCATGAAGGTGCCGATTTGTATGTAATTAACACATGCAGCGTTACCGATCATGCCGACCGCAAGTGTAAAAAAGTAGTGAGTGAAGCCCTGCGCCACAATCCCAATGCTTACATTGTTGTTGTGGGATGCTATGCACAGCTAAAACCTGAGGAAATTGCCAATATTCCAGGTGTCGATATGGTGTTGGGTGCGGCTGAAAAATTTCAATTAATCGACCACCTTCATTCCCTCAAAAAAGAAGAAAAAACCCGTTTGTATAACGCCCCAATCAAAGAAGTAAACGATTTTGTGCCTGGATTTAGCGAAGGCGATAGAACCCGGATGTTTCTGAAATTGCAAGACGGTTGTGATTATTTTTGTAGCTTTTGCACCATTCCCTTAGCAAGAGGAAAAAGCAGAAGTGCCAACATTGAAACCACCATCGAGCAAGTGAAAAAAGTGGCCCAAGATGGGGTAAAAGAAGTGGTACTCACAGGGGTGAACCTCGGAGATTTTGGGGTGCAATCTGGTGAAACTTTCTTTGATTTGATTCAAGAACTGGATAAAATTGAGCACATCCACCGCTACCGAATTTCTAGCATTGAACCCAACTTGCTCACCAATGAAATCATTGATTTTGTTGCAAAAAGTCAAAAATTTGTTCCTCATTTTCACATCCCCCTACAAAGTGGCAATGATGAAATTTTACAGCGCATGCGCCGCCGATACCTTTCTGATTTGTACGCCTCTAGGGTAGCCTACATCAAAGAAAAAATGCCACATTGCTGTATCGGGGTAGATGTTATTGTTGGATTTCCTGGCGAATCCGATGAACATTTTTTAGATACCTATAACTTTATCAACCAGTTGGATGTGAGTTATTTGCACGTTTTCCCTTACAGCGAAAGAGCCAATACCACCGCAAAAAAAATGAAAGATGTGGTTCCCGTAAAAGTTCGTGGTGAAAGAACCACCATGCTGAGAGGTCTCAGCGAAAAGAAAAAGCGATACTTCTACGAACAACAGCTGAACTCAACCAGAGAAGTGCTCTTTGAAGCCGAAGAAAAAGGTGGAAAAATGAGCGGATTTACCGATAACTACGTAAAAGTTACCACCGATTACGATCCTTTGTTGGTGAATACCTTAGTGCCTGTTACCCTGAAATTGATCAATGATGAATTTTTAGTGGAAGGAATATTTGATTACGCCGAAATTAGAGCGTAATTTGCATTGTGTTTCCTACGTTATATCATTTTATTAAGGACATTTTTGGCCTTGAACTCCGTTTTCTGGAAGTTGTCAATACCTTTGGTTTTTTTGTGGCCATCTCAATTGCCGCTGCATACTGGGCCATGCAAACAGAATTCAAAAGAAAAACCCTTTTAGGCCTTTTCCCTACCAAAAATACCACCACGGAAATCGGAGCGCCTTTTCCAATGTCGGAGTACATTGTGGGTGCCATCATCTCATTTCTGTTTGGCTTCAAAATTCTTTACCTCATGGTCAATGCAGGAAATGATTTTGTGCCTCAAGAACATATTTTTACATCTGAAGGAAGCTTTTTATGGGGTGTCATTGCCGCCATATTTTCTGTTACAACCAAATTTCGCGCCGATAAAAAACAGCGTTTGGCTGAGCCAAAAACCTTGGAACATCAGGTTTCTATTGCCGATGAAATGGGCAATATCACCACTGTGGCCTTGGTGTCGGGATTCTTAGGCGCCAAAATATTTCACCTCCTTGAAACCCCTTCTCAAATTCATTGGAATACCTTCATTTCTGATCTTTTTACAACCGGTGGTTGGACCTTTTATGGGGGACTAATTTGCGGTGCTGCTGGAGTATTGATTTACACCACGAAAAAAGGATATCACTGGAAACATGTGATTGATGCCGGTGGACCTGCCATGATGTTGTCCTACGGAATTGGTCGGTTCGGATGCCATTTTTCCGGCGATGGCGACTGGGGAATTCCAAACACCCGTCCCTCATCATTTTTGCCCGATTGGGCCTGGGCCTATAAATACCCACACAACGTTTTGGGTAAAGATTACCCCGGAATGGGCATGGAACCAATTCCAGGTTGCTCTGGCGATTATTGTTACCAATTGTCGACCCCAGTGTTCCCAACACCGCTATATGAAGCGTTGATGGCCCTAGGATTGTTCGCCATTTTGTGGTTTTGGCTCAGGAATCACTCCTTTAAAGCCGGTCAGTTTTTTGGCATTTATATGGTGTTTGCAGGTGTGGAACGTTTCCTAATAGAAACCATTCGTGAGCATGGAGACAGCCTTTATCGAATTTTCGGTATGGTTTTTTCTCAAGCACAAATGATTTCGTTGCTGCTCATCGTTTTAGGTACATGTGGTTTCTTTATCTTCAAAAAATCGGAAAATTAACGTCTCATTCCATGAAAAATGCCTTCGTTTTAATCTGTGTTTCATTTCTTTTTGGGGGACTTTGGGGGCAAACTGAAATTGTGCGCGATACCGTTCATGATTTCGAGCGGTTGGATCCAGTGATGGTTTCTGGCAGTATGGATGAAGCCAAAATCAAAGAATATCAAATTTTAAAGCGTCGTGTGATCAAAACAATGCCATTTGCTAAAATGGCAGCTTACAAAATGAAAATGATGGAAGACCAATTGTCGACCATCACCAATAACAGAGAACGGAAAAAATACATTAAAAAATGCGAAAGTAGTTTGAAGGCCATGTATACAGGTCAACTCAAGAATTTAACCATAGGGGAGGGGCAAGTGCTGATGAAATTGTTGCACAGAGAAACTGGTAAAACCAGTTGGGAAATTCTCAAGAACTACAGAGGCACGGCAGAAGCCTTTTTTTGGCAGGCATTTGGTTCGTTTTGGGGACATGATTTAAAATCTGAATTCGATCCTGTTGTTGACTACCAAATTGAGCACATCATTAAGATTGCCAATTTGGAGTGAGTTTTAACCGCGAACTTTACAGAAGTTCATGATTAAAATGGAATTTATCCACTTCTCACTGCCTGAGCTGACTTATAGCATACAGCGGCAATATTTCAATTTTGTTGTAAGTTCCAAAGTTTTCCAGAGAACAACGTATGCCTAAATTAGATGATTTTTCGGACATGAAAATATGTAAACTTTGCATCGTTCCCTTTGTGCCAGATTTTACTTCGATGGGTAAAATTTGTTCTCCTTTTTGTATCACATAATCCACCTCAGCTTGACTACTTTTTGATTCTCTATGCCAATAATATAAGGGTGTTTTTTCATAAGGCGAATTTGTTTTTATCAATTCAAGTCCTACGAACAACTCTGCAATGTTTCCCTTATTAATAATTTCGTAATCGTCATTTAATAGAAGAGTTGAAACGTCTAATCCTAGAATTCTTTGGAAAATTCCTGTGTCGAAAATGAGGAATTTGCGTTTTTTAACATTTGATTCTGCACCTAGTGGTATGCCGTTGCACGACGAATGAGTCACAGAATGTACCAATCCGGCTAATTCCAATAAGTCTATCACTTGTTTCACTTGGAGTCCATTTAATTCGCTGAATTGACTTGAGAATTTGAATTTTGATCCAATTTGTTGAATTACATTTTCAAAAACAGATTGAATTCGATTTATCGGAATTCTTTTATGATATTTACTAAAGTCTGATTGAATTGAAATGACCAAATCATCTAAAATCCGCTGAACTTCTATTAGATTTTTCCTTTGCACATAAGCGTTTACCACTTCTGGCATCCCTCCAATGATGAAAAATTTCCTTAAATAGAGCTTTAATTTTTCATGAAGGATGGAGCTAACAGGGTGCTGGCTATCAGATTTTTCAATTAGTTTTAACAACTGAGATTCATTCATTGCAGTAAGAAACTCATTGAAAGATAATGGATACATAAAGATAGATCGAATTCTACCAACGCCAAAAGAGGGCAATTCGGAAAGGGCAAATTCCAAGAGTGACCCAGCTGCAATAACATGCAGATTTGGTTTTTTTTCATGGAAATATCGGAGCATTGAAATTGCAGGCAAACACGCTTGTATTTCATCAAAAAACAGGAGCGTTTCTCCCTCAATAATTTGAATTTGATGGATAATTGCCAGTTGTTCCAATAATTCGTCAATTGAATGAACCTTTTCAAATAGTGTCCTTATAAGTGGTTCTTCGTCAAAATTAATTTCGATGAAGGACTTAAATTCCTTTGCCAAATTTCTTACAGCTGTAGATTTGCCAACTTGCCTAGCTCCTCGAATTAAAAGAGGTTTCCGATGTTGGGAATTTTTCCACTCTATAAGATCAGTATCAATTGTTCGCTGAATGTACATGTTAAGTGTTTAAATAGCATACAAATATAAACAATTTGATAAAAAAACAAATCGATAAACTATCAAAATAACAAAAAATACAAACCTATAATTAAGATAAATTGATAAAAATACAAATCAATTAACCAATAATAATGACAAAAAAACAAACATTAAATCATCCCTCAACCACGCACTTTTCTGAAGCTCATGATTAAAATGGGAGCGCCAATGAGGGCGCTGATGGCGTTAACTTGAAGTGTGATGCCGGGTACCATTTCGTGAGCCAATAAATCGGCTGTTACGCATAAAAATATCCCCCATAAAATACTGGGAAATAATATCTTTTGATGCGATTCTGTTTTGCTCACTTGTTTCGCCACATGCGGTGCAATGAGCCCAACAAAGCTAACTGGCCCGCAAAAGGCAGTGATCCATCCTGAAACAATGGCACCGACCCAAATCATCAACCTTCTTAAACGCTTTACATTGGTGCCCGATGATGTGGCAACTACGTCGCCAAGTAGATAAGCATCTAGCCCAAATCTATTCCAAACAATGAAAATAATTCCCGCTAAGGCTGGGTAAAATAACCATAAAATTTGATCGGGTGTCACTCGTTCAAAGCTCCCCATTCCCCACAAACTAAACTGTTTAATTTGTTCAATATTTCCCAAGTTTTGGAGCAAGTCTACCCCGGCGGCAAACAAAAAACTCAGCACCATACCGGTGAGTAACAATCGGGTGGTGCTCTCAAAACCTCGGTTCAAAACGAGTTGAATGAACAGAGCCAAAAGCGAACCCAAGATGCTGGCTGTGAGGGTATTGAGTTCCTGGTTCTGGCTAAAAAAAGGAATCATGGGTTGAGCAAAAAGCATCAAGGCAATTCCGAAGCTGGCACCTGGTGTAATTCCCACCAAATAAGGCCCTGCAAGTGGATTGCGAAACAGGGTTTGCATGACCAAACCTGCAATGGAAAGACCGGCACCTGCAAGAATTGCCGATAGCACGCGCGGAAGTCTGAATTCGTTGAATATTAAGTTGTTGTGTTGTTTACCAAAGATCTCAAAAAGTCCGATTTCTCCGTTGAAACCAACCGTAAAATCCGTATAAATCACGCCCAATGTTAAAATCAAAAGTATCAGGTGAATGACATTGGGTTTCATGGCAATTTTCGGTAAAAGTAATACGGATTTTTGTTATTCACGACAGAATTTTCGTGGAAAATTTTGATCATATCCGAAAGTACATAATCGGGGTGTACTGCTCCTAAATCCCAGTATTCATTGGCCCCATCGACTTCCATTGTGAGGTCGCACTGGTAAACTTTTTTGTTTTTTATTGGGGGACAAACGCCTATGCGATTGTCGGAGTTTACAATACATTGAATCGATTCGCACATGCCTGGATTGATCCAAAATTCGGCTTTTTGGAGCAAAAGATACCCAATTTCAAGTCCAATTTGCGCACTTCCTGTTCCTTGATATTGTTGATTTTGCAACCAAACGGGGTTAGATTTTGCATCGTTCAAAAGAATGGAGAGGTAGGTGTTGGATTTTGGCACATCCCAAGTGCCTGAATAGGGTAAATTGATCATGACATTTGGAGCGGGGAGGGCTGCAACGCTTTTTTTTAGATCCTGATAATTTTTTTCAATAGAGTCAAAGATATTTGGATTTTGAGAATGGGTGAGAAATCCAAAAAAATTGATCCATTCGGCCCGGCCAAGGGGGTGTGTTTCGAGGTGTGCTTGGCAAAAGAGCACCTGAGTATGTTGAGATTTCAGTCGCAACAAATTGGTTTTTTCTTGGTTGCCAATGAAATAGGCAACAACAAGATCGGGGTTCAACTTGAGGGCAGTTTCAGGCATGATTTCTCCAAAAGGCTGAACGGAAGGCAATTGATTTTTTTGAGGGAAAACGGAGCTTGACAAATATTTTGCTTGGTCTACACCTACAATTTTATGCGCTTGCTTGAGTTCTACAAAAAAGCGGCTAAAAACGGTCGATAACAAGATGAATCGGTTGCGTGTTGTGATTTTTGCAAAAGTGGGGTAAGCTTTTTTTTGCGATTTCCCCCAAAAAAAAGATCCAACTATAACACGCTGAGGCGGTTGGTTGGATGAATTTTGGGAGTAGGTATAAAGATGGATGAAGGTGTCGGTTTTGGTGGTTCCAACTTCAAACAGTTGGGCGTATTGATTTGCAATCCAGGTAATTTCATTGGTTTGGTGGTTGTTGGTGGGTGCGTTTCCACATCCCCCAAAAAATAAAAAAACACAAACAACAGGTGCGAGGATTTTCATTGGGTTTTCAAAAATAGATTAAAAAAGTTGACAGATAGAAAAAGTGTGTTTAATGTATGGAGAAATTGCTGCAAATTTGTGAAATATGAATTTCCCGTTGTTCAAATATCGCTATTGGATTTATTTTGGATTGTTCACATTGTGGATGACCTTTTTTGATAGCAATAATTTCATCTACCGATACCGTTTGAATTCTGAAATTTCGGATTTGGAGGAGAGCATAGAAATTCACAAGGCAAAGATTGAAGAATTGCGCAGGCAAAAGAAAGATTTGTTTGGCAATCAGCGCAATTTAGAAAAGTTTGCCAGAGAGAAATACCTCATGAAAAAAGAGAACGAAGATATTTTCGTGATCACGGATCAAGAGGGTGAGATAGAGAAGAATGAACAATAAATGTGGACATTAAAGAGAAAGTGTTCATAAAATGTTCCAAGTTGTGAATTTTTATTGCGCTCTCATGAATAGGTTTGCAGTATTCTTTTTTTAACAAAAGTATAAAATATAAAATTTATGAAGTTTATAGCTCCTTCAAGCGATTTGTTGCAACATTTGTTAACCGTTAACGGTGCAATTATGTCGAAACCAATTATTCCAATTTTGGAAAATTTCTTAT
>CAZYBT010000034.1:0-22854 GCA_964645755.1 uncultured Rhizobium sp. | reverse complement strand
CTGAAGAGGCACGGCCAGGATGTTGGTATATAAAAGCGCGTAACAGTTGGCGTTACCAATAAATCGATAACAATACAAAGATACGAATGGAAATTTTGATTGTCAAGTACAAAAGAAATTAGTTGTATTTTCCTTTATACTTATCCTTAATTTCATTCACAATATTGCGTAATTCCTGTTCTTTATCTTTGTTCATAATGAGTAAAACATCATCGGAATCAACCACCACAACATTATCTAATCCGCTGGTTACCAATAATTTGTTGTTAGTTGAAAAGATCAAACTATTGCTTGTTTGGTAAGACTTAATATTTTTACCAATAAGACTATTATTGTGGACATCTTTGGTAGAAACATCCCACAAACTTTTCCAAGTTCCGAGGTCGCTCCAGCCAAAATTGGAAGGAAGCACATACACATTGCGGTCTTTTTCAAGAATTCCGTAATCTATTGAAATACTTGGACATTGGGCATAAGCGGTATCGAGATCCGCTTTAAACTTTGGCGAATTAAAATCTAGGTCTGCAAAAAGTTGATGAATTTCTGGTAGAAATTGTTCAATTCTATTCACAATAGCCTTGTTGCTCCAAACAAAAATGCCCGCATTCCAGAGAAATTCGCCGCTATCAACAAAGGTTTTGGCAATTTCTTCGGTTGGCTTTTCTGTGAAGGTTTTAACGGAGTGAATACCTGTTTCATTGGCAACAGGATTAAACTGAATGTAACCGTATCCGGTGTCGGGTCTGCTTGGTTTTATACCCAATGTAACTAAAGCATCGTTATTTTCTGCAAATTCCAGGGCTTTTTTGGAAGTTTCAATGAACTGATTTTCTTGAGTGATAAGATGGTCGGAAGGAGCAATGATACAGATTGCATCATGATTCAATTGCTTGAGTTTGTAAGAAGCTAAAGCAATGCAAGGAGCGGTATTCCTAGCCAGTGGTTCTTCTAGAATTTGTTCTCTTTTGATTGCTGGAATATGCTCGAGTACCAAATCTACATAGTCTTGATTGGTAACTACATAGATATTTTCTTGAGGGATAAACTGCGCGAATCTATTGTATGTTTGGAGAATCAGGGATTGTCCTGTTCCCAAAATATCCATGAATTGTTTTGGAAAGCTTTTTTTACTTACTGGCCAGAATCGGGATCCAATTCCACCAGCCATAATAATTACGTAGTGATTTTTGTTATTGCTCATTCAAGGTATATTAAATAATTCCTTCAGAATACAAATCGTGAAGGTGAATAAATCCAAAGTACTCATTGTTTTTTGTTACAATGAGTTGTGTAATTTTTTTATCCTGCATGATCGCAGCAGCTTCTGTTGCCATGGCTTCAGAGTCAATGGTTAGTGGGTTAGATGACATGACTTCATTTGCTGTAATTGCGTTTAAATTTTCGAATTTATTCAGCATACGTCGGATATCGCCATCGGTTATGATCCCGGTAATTTGGTTGCTGTGGTTTAAAACAGCGGTAGCACCCAAGCGATTTTCAGAGATATTCACTATAATTTCTTTCCAATGCGAATCGGGGTTTACAGAAGGTTTAAGGTTTTTCAGAGCAATTTCTTCGCATTTGAGGTAAAGTTTTTTTCCAAGTGCGCCTCCAGGGTGGTATTTTGAAAAATCTTGTCCCGAGAAATTCCTTAACTGCAGTAACGACACAGCAATGGCGTCTCCCATAATGAGTTGTGCAGTGGTGCTGGTGGTAGGTGCTAAATTATTTGGGCAGGCTTCTTTGTCGACGGTTGTGTCAATTACGAGGTCTGCAATTTTGGCAAGTTCTGAATTTAAATTTCCAACAATTGCAATTAAAGGATTTCCGAATTGTTTTAATAGAGGAGCCAAAGATTTTATTTCTGGGGTATTGCCACTTTTAGAGATGGCAATCACAACATCTTCTTTTTGAATCATGCCCAAGTCGCCATGAATGGCGTCAGCTGCATGCATAAAGAGAGCAGGTTGGCCTGTGCTGTTGAGCGTTGCACTAATTTTTTGAGCAATTATAGCACTTTTCCCAATTCCGGTTAGAACAACCCTTCCATTTGATTTGAGGATAATTTCAATTGCCTGAATAAAATCGTTTTGTATATAATTCGTTAGAACTTGCAGTGAACTTAGTTCGTTTTGGATGGCTTCAAGAGCTACCTTTTGAATCATATTTTGTTGAATGTTGTTCAATCTTTGGTATATTTTGTTCAAATTAACTAAAAAAATGTGACTTACGGGTTGAATTTTAGTGATTATCGTTAAATTATTATTATCAATTCAAAAAAAGGTTGTATCTTCACATCATGGTTTGTGAATCCTTTTTTGCGGTGGTTCAAAATCTTAACTAACTTAATATCAAACAGCTTAATAGAGATTTAAAAATTGTATGCAAGCAGCATTTCAAGATGCCAAAGATCCTAGAAAATGTCTCAAGGAATTTTTTGGCTTCGACGGATTCAAAGGGAATCAAGAATTAGTCATTAACAGTATTTTAGCGGGGGAAGATTGCTTTGTAATCATGCCAACTGGCGCCGGTAAGTCGCTATGTTATCAGTTACCTGCGCTGATGATGGAAGGAACAGCCATTGTGATTTCGCCTCTCATAGCCTTGATGAAGAATCAGGTAGATAATATTCGCGGATTTTCTAATTCTAATGGTTTAGCGCATTTTTTAAATAGTTCTCTCAGTAAAACCGAGTTAAATCGTGTTGTTACCGATATGTTATCGGGTGATACCAAGTTATTATATGTTGCTCCAGAAACGTTGAAAAAAGAGGACACTCTTGAACTTTTAAGCAAAGTAAAAATTTCTTTTGTAGCTGTGGATGAAGCACATTGTATTTCAGAGTGGGGACATGATTTCCGACCAGAATACAGAAAAATTAGGCAAATGGTAAAAGCAATTGGTGATGTGCCAATTTTAGCATTAACGGCCACTGCAACTCCAAAAGTGCAATACGACATTCAGAAGAATCTTGGGATGTTGGAGGCTAAATTGTTTAAAAGCTCTTTTAACAGAGGTAATCTTTATTATCAGGTTAAGCCGAAGGGTAGAAAAGATATTGTACACAAGGAAATTCTATCTTTTATTAAGCAACATCACAATCAATCTGGAATTGTATATTGCTTATCTCGGAAGAAAGTAGAAGAAATTGCAGAAATGCTCAAAATGAATGGTATCAAAGCATTGCCCTATCATGCTGGCTTGGATGCTAAGGTAAGGGCACAACATCAAGATGCATTTCTAATGGAAGATTGCAATGTAATTGTTGCAACCATTGCTTTTGGTATGGGTATCGACAAGCCAGATGTTCGTTTTGTTATCCATTATGATGTACCAAAGAGTTTGGAGGGATATTATCAAGAAACCGGACGTGCTGGTAGAGACGGTATGACTGGCGATTGTTTGTTATATTATAATCCAAACGATGTAGAGAAGCTGGAGAAATTCATGAAAGACAAGCCAGTAGCGGAGCAGGAGATAGGTGGTTTGTTGATTGCGGAAACGGCCGCATTTGCAGAGAGTTCTCAGTGTCGTAGAAAACTACTGTTACATTACTTTGGTGAGTCCTTCCAAGAAAAAGATTGTAATAAAATGTGCGATAATTGTGCGCACCCCAAACCTAAACAAATTGTTACAACTGAATTGGTCAAAACTTTGGAGTGTTTTGAATCTTTGAAAGCGGAATTTTCGATGAATCATGTGGTGAATTTTATTGTTGGAAATAAGGCGGATTCTGGAATTAAATCTTATGCTCATGAGGGACATTCAATGTTTGGAATTGGCAAAGACAAAGACAAGTTGTTTTGGAAATCATTGGTTCGATTGGCATTGGTAAATGGTTATTTGAATAAAAACATTGAAAAATATGGCCTGTTGAGTATCAATGAAGCGGGTAAGAGTTATTTAAAGAATCCTGTTTCTCATGAAATGGCGGTTGATGTTGAATACGACAATGTAAGTGAAGATGATTTTGAAAGCTTCAAGTTAGAAACGGTTTGCGATGAAGTGCTATTCTCTGATTTAAAAGATTTGAGGAGAAAGGTAGCCAAAGAGAAAGATTTGCCGCCATATGTCATTTTTCAAGATCCAAGTTTGGAGGATATGGCCATTAAATTTCCAATTACTTTAGAAGAGTTAGCGAATATTAATGGTGTTGGAAAAAATAAAGCTCAAAAATTTGGGGCTCCGTTCATAGAATACATTGAAAAATATGTGGCTGAGAACGACATTGAAAGGCCAATGGATATTGTGTTGAAAGGAAATTCTGAAAAGTCGGCAAAGAGGGTCAGTATTATTTTGAACATCGACAAAAAAGTTGATTTACCAGACATTGCAAAGCAGTTGGGAATTGAATTCAATGACCTCATTGGTGAAATGGAGCAAATAGTGAACACTGGAACCAAATTGAACATTAAATACTTTTTAGGACAATTTTTAGATGATGATTTGCAAGATGAAATCATCCAATATTTCAGGTCGATTGAAACAGAAGATGTTGACGCGGCGGTTGAATATTTCGATGGTGAATTTTCATTTGAGGAATTGAAATTGATGCACTTGCAATTCGTATCTGATTTAGCTAATTAACATTTGGTAATAACTTTTTTGATTCAATCCATTTATTTTGGTCTTATTTTTGCTTACTAATTTGTTGGATTTAAGCCGGTATTTATTTTGACACAAAAACGCGCAACATTTGAAGCATTATTCAGGAAATTTCGTCCTGGTTTGGTTGCGTTTGCTACTTCTATTATTGGTAAGAGCAATGATGCTGAAGAAATTGTACATGATGTATTCATTGCTATTTGGAATCAAAGTGATGGACATTTAGAGGAGGGTGGAATCAAAAGTTATTTATTTACTTCGGTTAAAAATAGATGCTTGAACTTTATTAAAAAGGCTAAGTTGGAATTTTCAGATTTGGCGGAAGAAAATACGGTATTTGACTCTGCGGTGAATATTCAAAATAAATTGGAAGCCAAGGAGGCTGAACAGAGAATACACATTCTCATAGATATGTTGCCAACAAAATGTCGGCAGATATTTTTAATGAGTCGAATGTATGAATTAAGTTACAAAGAAATTGCTCAAGTGTTAGACATTACGCCAAAAACGGTTGAAAATCAAATCAGCATTGCGTTGAAATTTTTAAAAGAGCATTATTTAAAGAACGGAGTTGTATAAATCAACATATTCATTGAGAATATTGTTCAAATCGAATTCTTTAGATTTTTGAAGTGCATTTTTGCGAAATTGCGCGAGTATTTTCTCGTCAGATAGAATTGAAAGTGCATTTTGAGCCATTTCTTCCACGTTTCCAACATCCGATAAAAAACCATTCACTCCATTGTCGATTACCTCTGGTAAGCCACCTGCATTTGAGCTAATCACAGGAACTTCACAGGCCATAGCTTCTAACGCTGATAATCCAAAACTTTCTCGTTCTGAAGGGAGTATAAACAAGTCACACACACTGAGAATTTCTTCAATGGCTTCTTGTTTTCCTAGAAATGTAACTTTGTCGCAAACGTCTAATTCTCTGCATACTTTCTCAATATGACTTCTCTCTGGTCCATCGCCAATGAGAAGTAGTTTAGCGGAGATAGATTTTTGAACCATTTCAAAAACCCTGATTACATCATCAACCCTTTTTACTTTTCTAAAGTTAGAAGTATGAACCAATATTTTCTCGTTGTTCGGGGCGATGGCTTTTTTGAAATGTTCTCGAGGTTTTTTATTGAAGCGAGTAAAGTCTATAAAGTTGGGTATTACATGAATATTTCTTCGAATTTGAAAATGTTCTAGTGTATCGGCTTTTAAACTATGAGAAACTGCTGTTACCGCATCGGAGTTGTTGATACTCCAACTCACTACGGGTTCATATGAAGCTTCACGGCCAACAAGTGTAATATCTGTGCCGTGAAGTGTGGTTACAACGGGAATATTGATATCTTCTTCTTTCAAAATCTGCTTAGCAAGAAGTGCTGCCGAAGCATGAGGAATGGCATAATGAACATGCAGAACTTCTAAATGAGCGGATTTTACGATATCTACGATTTTTCCTGCGAGTGCTGTTTCGTATGGAGCATGTTCAAAAAGTGGATATTGAGGGATGATGACTTCGTGAAAAAAAATATTCTCCATGAAAAAATCCAATCTTGCGGGTTGATTGTAGCTAATAAAGTGGACTTCATGTCCTATTTTTGAAAGCGCTTTTCCTAATTCTGTAGCTAAAACACCACTACCACCAAAAGTGGGATAAAGCACAATACCAATTCTCATATAATAATACTAACAAAGTTCCACAAAAAATGGCTTAATTGCTAATAAAATTATGAAAGAAAATGAAGAGGAGATATTCAGTGATGCCTATTTTATGCGTCGTGCATTAGATTTAGCAAATCAAGCTTTCGAAGAAGACGAGGTACCTATTGGAGCCATAGTGGTTCATGATAGGAAGATCATAGGAAAAGGATACAACCAAACAGAGAAATTGATGGATGTAACTGCACATGCTGAAATGTTGGCAATTACGAGTGCAGCACAATATATGAACAGTAAATTCTTAGATGAATGCACATTGTACGTAACTGTTGAGCCATGTGTGATGTGTGGAGGAGCTTTAAAGTGGGCAAGATTTGGAAAAGTTGTATATGGTACCGTTGAACCAAAGTTTGGTTATTCAATGGTTTCAGATCAAATATTGTATCACAAAACAGAAGTTGTTCGAGGTATTTTGGCAGATGAATGTGCATCAATAATGAAATTATTTTTTGCAGAAAAGCGAAAATAGGCACCATTATTTTCTGCAATTTTGCGCATCATCGTTCGTAAGCACCAAGATCAGGCACTATTTTCCTGGTTTTACCCAAAATGTCCATGGTTACGGTTGGACTACTTACTTTTGCTTTTCCAATAGCATCAGATAGTGTATCCAATGCGTAATTTCCTTGCGAAATATTGACAAATTTTGGTTTTTTATTGATAAAATTCAGAGTGGGATCAAAAAATTTATCAGCATTTCTGTATTTAAGGATATTGCTTTCGGCAATGGTTTCGAATGCGGTATTATTGACTTTGTCAATGTAAATCTCATCGAAATTAGGACCATCAACGATTGAATTATTCAGCGTTACAGATAAAGGTTTGCTGTTTATTAATACGCCGTTCTCATTTCTTTGAGTATTGGTAATGGCGAAATGTCCTTGTTGTCTACTTCCAAAGCCTGAATATTCGGCAAAGGTGCAATGATTGAAGAGATATTGTCCCCCCAAAAAAGCGAGGAATGAGTAGGTTCCAGCATCAGCAAAAAGGCAATTCGTAGCTTTGATGTTTGAAGTTACGCCAACCAAGCAAGCTTGGCCGCAATATTGAATCTTACATTGTTCGAGCTCCAGCGACGGATTATTTCCTTTAGATAATGAGTCGATTCTGATTCCAATGATGGCGTTGGTAACATCGGCAAACTTCAACTTTCCGGTGCCTTGGGGCAAAAAATAAATCCCACCCCACTGATTGGGCTTCATGGTAGAGGCAAATACGGGTTTATCGCCCTTGAAGGAGACTCTATTTGATTCATTTCCATTGACATTAAAATTTCCCAACACTAGAATACCCGTGTAACGAATGGGTTGAGGTGCAGAAGTAAAAACTTGAACACCGGCATTGATTGTAAAATTACTATTTTCTGGCACCAGAATATTGCCGATGATTACATAGGGCTTTTTTGTGTCGTTCCAAATGGTATTATTCGGAATTACTGAGTCTCTATAATAATGAGCATCCCATCCATATGCGGCGAAAATGGTTTTTGAAGATTTATTTCCTACGGTAGCCATGAGGCTATCTAGTACAATTGCCGGATTGTTGATGTTATTTGCTTGTAGGGCACATTGCAAAAACACAAACACACTGTCGTTAGGGCCAATTTCTAATTGATTGATTTCAGGTCCAGCAACACCATCAATATTGATTTTATAGGGTGAATTTTTACCTCCGCCAAGTTTAAAACTGGCTTTTACCCAAGCGTTTTCTGTATTTTTAACACTAAAGATTTTGGTGACAGAAATAGGGTAGGTTGTGCCCGATTGTCGCGTAAAGATGGTATCGAAAAAGATGGTGTCTTTCGACATTTTTAAAGTTGTAGAACCGCTAAAAATTGCCTCATCAATACATCCATTGAGTGCGAAAATGGCAACCAATGATAAAATGATATTTTTGAGGGACAGTTTCATAATTGTTTGGGCAAATATCGTTATTTATACATGTCTTCGTTATGTAGAATGCTTAAATAACTGTAATATCTTTCAGCAGGGATAATTTCTTTTTCTACTGCACTTAAAATAGCACATTCGGGCTCATGCTCATGTTTGCAGTTATTGAATTTACATTGACTCATTGCGAGTCTAAATTCTGGAAAATAATGAGCAATTTCTTCTTCAGGGATGTCAACCACTCCAAAATCGCGAATTCCTGGAGTATCAATAATTTGGGTATTGTTATTGAGAACAAACATTTCAGCGAATGTGGTGGTGTGTTTTCCTTTTTCATGTGTTTTTGAAATGTTGCCCACTTTTGCTTTTACTTCCGGAAATAAGGAATTTAAAATTGTAGATTTGCCTACACCTGAATGTCCAGCCAAAAGAATCCTTTTACCAGAAATAAACGACAGAAGTGGTGTTAAGCCTTCATTATTTTTGGCAGAACCAGTTAAAATAATCACATCTGCATTTTTATAGATTCTATAGAGTTCATCAGTGAAAGTTTGTATTTCTTTGCCCAATAAATCGGTTTTATTGATAAATAAGACCGCTGGAACATGGAAGGCTTGACAACAAAGTAAAAATCTATCAATAAAGCCTAAAGATGTTCTTGGTGCAACAAGACTGGCAACAAGGACAGCTGCATCGAGATTTGTGGCTAGAATTTGTCGTTTAGAGCTCAGTTTATTTGCCTTTCGAATGATCCAATTATTCCGATTGAAAACCTCTGTAATGGAGGCAGTATCTTCGTAATTTTCGTCAAGTTCTATGTTCACTAAATCGCCTACTGCAACTGGGTTGCTGGTGTCTAGATCTTGCAACCTCATTTTACCTCTTGTGCGCGCTCTTATTATCTTTCCATCATTGGTTTGGACAATATACCAGCTGCCGGTTGATTTAATGACTGTGGCTTGAATCATTCATTAAAATATGTTTTCGCAAATGGCTTTGGTTTGGGCACTTTTACCCATGGTGTAAAAATGCAAAACAGGAACATCTTGTTTCATGAGCTCTTTACACTGTTGGATTGCCCATTGTGTGCCTAAATTGGCAACGTCTTGATCTGTTTTACATTTTTCAACTTCATTTGTGAGAGACTCGGGAAGATCGATATTGAAAATTTTAGGAAGTACCAAAAGTTGTTTTTTTGTTGACAGAGGTTTTATTCCAGGAATGATTGGAACATTAATGCCGTTTTCGCGACAACGATTTACAAAGTCGAAGTAATGCTGATTATCGAAAAACATTTGGGTCACTAAAAACTCTGCACCTGCTTCAACTTTGCGTTTGAGATACTTCATATCAGTTTGTAAGTTTGGAGCATCGGCATGTTTTTCTGGATAACAGGCAGCGCCGATACAAAAATCTGATTCGTGAGCAACAGTGAGTTCTTCATCGAGGTAAATGCCGGAATTCATATTTTTTATTTGATGAATGAGGTCCAATGCATTCTTATTTCCATTGATTTCAGGTTCGAAATAAAGATCACCTTTTCGTGCATCTCCTCTCAATGCGAGAACATTGTCAATTCCGAGAAAGCTCAGTTCAATTAATGCAGTTTCTGTATCGTCTTTAGAGAAACCACCACATATCAAATGGGGCACGGCATCAATTTTATAGTGGTTTTGGATGGCCGCACAAATTGCAACTGTTCCAGGACGTTTTCTAGTTGAGATTCTATCGAATGAACCATCTGCTCTTTTTTTCAAAACATAATCCTCCCGATGATACGTTACATCGATGAATGATGGATTGAATTCAAGGAGTGGATCTATTGAATGATAAATACTTTGAATTCCAATTCCCTTGAGAGGAGGTAAAATTTCAAAGGAGAAAAGAGTCGATTTGCGATTTTGTATATGATCAATAATTTTCATCAGAATTGCACGTCTTTAGTCAAGGTTTCATTACCTCTAAGAATGGTTACAGTTGTTTTTTCTCCAGCTGAAAATTTGCCTAATGCCGACATATAATCTTCGACTCCAGAAATGCTATGATTTCCAAGTTTTGTAATGATATCATTTTTTTGAAGTCCCGCTTTAAATGCGGGTTTATTTTCTGTTACTCCATCGATGCGCATGCCGCTTCCCGAGAAAGAGTAATCTGGCATAACGCCCATGGTTATTTTAAATTTGGTTCTTCCTGGGGCAGGATCTTTAGTTTTGCTGAAAGGAATTTTTTTCGCATTACTACTCAAAGAAATCATTTGTTTGATCACTTCAATGCTGTTATACATGCCTTGATAATTGATTTTGTGTTCGTCATCGTCTGGAGTATGGTAGTCTCTGTGTTGTCCACTAAAGAAATGAAGCACAGGAATATTTTCTAGATAAAAACTGGCATGGTCTGATGGTCCCATTCCACTTTCGGTTGTTGTAATTTTGAGTTTATTGGTGTCAACATTTACTTTGGCAAGAGATTTGTTCCATTCTGGGGACGTGCCAATTCCATTAATTGTGAGGGTCTGTTTGCTCGAGTCAATTCTGCCAAGCATATCAATATTGATCACGAAGTTGATGTTTTTTAAATCGATTTCAGGGTTTTGAATGAAAAATTTTGAACCTAAGAGTCCAAGTTCTTCTCCGCTGAAAGCGAGAAAAAGGTAGTTGTTTTTTCTATATTTCCATCCTTTTAGCTTTCGTGATAATTCCAGTAGAGTGGCAACTCCAGAAGCGTTATCATCAGCGCCATTGTGGATTGCTGTCATTCCTTTTACGCGACTATTATCGTATTCATTGTTGCCAATATGATCATGGTGTGCGCAGATAACCACGGTTTTTTTTCTAAACCAATTCTTCTTGAAACCTATCACATTGTGTCCAACCGCTTGAGGCGCAAAAAGGTAACTTTTTAACATAACTGTTAAACCTGCTGGGAATGACGGTTTTGCACCAAAAAAGAAAACAGGCATCTTAGAAGGGGTGATGGTTCGCGATAATTGTCCACTTGGATTTTCATCAGTTGAATTCGCTTTCAAGAATATGATTCCAACGGCACCATGAATTTCGGCTTCTTTTACCTTAGTTGTAATATCGGCATATTCAGCAAGTGGCGAATGCGGATTTTCATTTTGAGTAAAATACCCTAAACGCATGATCACTATTTTACCCTTTACATCGAGTCCATTGTAATCGTCTTTGTTTTCTTTTGGACAAACGATTCCGTAACCAATGTCGATGGTTTCGGCAGATACTGAGTCATTATTTGCTGATGGCGATAATGGGTAAAATTCTTCAAAGAGTGTGAAATCCTTTACCATGCCACCGTTATCTTGAGGGATGATGGCCAATCGGCATTTTGGAGAGGCAATGCGCATTTGGATGATGCTGAATTCTTGAAATCCATCCTTTCCTAAAAGTTTCAATTTATTGTTTTTGAATTCTTTTCTGATATATTCGGCGCTTGCAAGCTCTCCAGGAGATCCCGTTTGCCTACCTGCTAATGCATCTGAAGCTAAAAAGCTAATATCTGCCTTCAAGCGAGCTTTTGCAGCTTCTACTTCATTGTTTTGTGCGGTTATTGTCCCTACTAAAAATAAAGACATTAAAAAAGCATTGGAACGGATATTAAAAAATTTCATAGATTGTTTTAAATAGAATGATCGACGATAATGTTGCAAATATAATTCTTAGCCACAAAACGGACACTTTTTGCGCGGTTTTCTGTCCAAAAGATGAAAAAAAGATGACGCCAAACGCCATGGGTAAGAAATAAGGCCAAACAATGTAACCCAATTGCGGAAAATAGAAGCCGTATTGAAACAATTGAGGTGCATTTTTTGCGGTAATGTATTGAATGATAGGAACAATAGAAATGATTGGTACAATGCTCAAACTGAGAGCCGTGGCTTCGTGGATGGGTTTTTTTAAAAACCAACGAAACAAAGGAACCATTACTATTCCGCCGCCAAGTCCGCTTAAAGCTACAACAACCCCGGAAAATAGTCCAACCAATATTTGAACGACAAAGGGGTTAAATGATAGTTTGGAATGGTTTTGTGAATCAGATTTTTTACCAAAAATCATATTGGAGATAGAGATAAGTAAAAAAAACAGGAACACAACTTGAAATTTTTCTTTTTGGTACCAAGAGCCTTGGTTGATGATTGCGCTCATTGTAGTTGCGGCAATGGCACCGGGAATGCCCACGAGCAATGAATTTTGAAAACGATAAACTCCAAGTTTTATTTGTCTGTAGATTCCCGAAATTCCGGAGAGAAAGACAAGTCCAAATGAATTAGCGAGTGTGAATTTAACAATTGCATCACTTGGTAAATTAGATTGTTGACTGAGCAGTAAGCCCAGTAATGGGATGTAAATCAACCCCCCTCCAACTCCCAATAAGCCAGCTAAAAAACCACCCAAACATCCACCAACAATAAGGACAAATAAATTGGTAATCATTGTTTGAGTATGGCTTTAATTCTTTCTGGAGCAAGGATAATATCGATACATTTTTTAATTTCGGAATCTATTTTGAGCGATTGGTTGTAGAATTCTTGTTTGTTCAGGTTGCGCTTAAAAACGGCCATTTTTAGCTGCGCGAGGAGTGGCTCTCTTGAATTTTTAATGCCATTGCTTAATACAGTTAAGATTTTCTTTTCATCGAGGCTAAAAAGTCCCATTTGTTCAACCCATGTAGTATCGATACCTTGTTTTTTAAGGTGAGATTGCCAATTTTTTTGCATCACTGTAGGAGCCGTTTTCATTAAAAATTGTTCGAAGTTTGGTAGAATCGTTTGGTCTAAATTTTGAAGATTGATATTTTGATTGTTTTGAGAAAATTGGTTGGCCCAATCAAATATAAAATATTCTTTGTCAATCCATTGAACAAAGTTTGCGCCGTCGAAAAGTGGGAAATAAACATCCGGATCAATACCTCCGGCGTCGTAAACGGTTCTTCCGTTACTCGTTTTAAAGGTTAATTTATCTTGGTTAGATTTAACTGTTGCTTTTCCATTTTCATCTTTTTCGTTGTACTGCAATTTTTGAATACAGCGACCGCTTGGAGTGTAATACCTGGCGGTAGTGATTTTCATTTGCGTCCGATAAGGTAAATTAGAGTAATTTTGAACCAAGCCTTTTCCAAAGCTATTTTGTCCAACAATCACTGCTCTGTCCATATCTTGAAGGCTTCCACTCACAACTTCAGAGGCAGAGGCAGAATTTTTATTTACCAAAATCACGAGTGGTAAATCTGGAGCTATCGCAGGGCCAGAAGTAATCCATTTTTTTGGTCCATCTTCATTTTTTCCTTTCAGAGAAACCACTAATTTGTTGTTGCCAACAAATAAACGTACAATGTCAACAGCTTCATTCAGAAGTCCCCCGCCATTATTCCTGAGGTCAAGCACCAATCCTTTAAGTTCACTCGTTGATTGAAGTTTTTTCAGTTCGGATTCAATTTCATCGGAACATTTTTGTCCAAATTCATCAAGTTTAATGTATCCAATGTTTGACGAAATAAATCCAGCGTATGGAACATTTTTCGTGGTAACATTTACACGGGTTATTTTTTTGGTTAAGGATTGATTTCCTCTTAAGACAGTAATTTCGAAACTGGTATTGGGTGCGCCTCTAAAGTATTGGAAAATTTCTTCTTGAGATTTGTTTTTGAGAGAAATTGACTCGTTCTCTTTTTGAATGGATGTAACCATATCTCCAATTTTGATACCCGCTTTATCGAAAGCAAATCCTTCGAAAACTTCAGAAATAATGGGATAATCATTTTTTTTGTAAATGACCTGACAACCAACACCACCATATTCACCTTGTCTTTCAATAAGGGCTTCTTCGGCTTGATACTCGCTAAAAAATACGGTGTATGGATCAAGGCTGGAGAGCATCGAAGAAATTGCGGTTTTGATAAGCTTTCCTGGTGGTACTTCATCTACATACTTGTCGCCTACTTCTTTGTAAACTGCGGCAAAAATTTCAAGATTTTTAGAAAATTCAAATAGGTCGTTCGCCATTCTCGCACCGGAATTCAATACAAAAGCGAGAATACAAAGCAGGAGCCATTTAGGAATTTTAATTGTCATTTTTTCAAAGATACAATAAGGATGTTGAATAAAAACGTTAGAAAGTTGAAAATGGTTTAATGATGGATATAAAATTGAAAAGCTTAATTTTGTAGTATGGAATTGAAACATACATTTTCATTGCAAGAAAAGTTTGCCAGTTGGGTCATGGAATTGGTTGTTAAAGCTGGTGTTTCGAAAGAATCGGCACTAGTAGTAAAGCTATTGATCCTTTTAACAACATTGATTTTAGTGGTAATTTTATTGGATTGGATATCGCGGAAAGCCATACTAGCATTAGTGAAGCAGTATGCGAGCAAACGCAATAACAAGTTTATGGATGTTTTGGTTGAGAAAAAGATTTTCAAGCATTTAGGACATGTAATTCCTGCAATTTTTGCCCGTTATACGATGCCAATAGTACTTTTTGAATTCAAAAAATTTCTGCCCTTTGCGCAAGGTGTTTTTGAGGTAATGATGGTTGTGGTTATCGTTATGTTCATACAAGCTGTTTTGAAGGTTTTGAAGGTGATATTGATGGAGATAGAAAGCTTAAAAGACAAGCCAGTGGCCTCATTTACTCAATTGTTTAGCATTTTGGTCAATGTTTTAGCTTTGCTTGTAATCATCTCAATAGTTACGGGAAAGCCACTTTGGGCCTTGTTTACCGCAGTTGGAGCTATGTCGGCGGTTTTAGCTTTGGCTTTTAAAAATATTTTGATGGGATTTGCTGCATCCATTCAAATCTCAACTAATGATTTATTGAGAAATGGCGATTGGGTAGAATTTTCTAAATATGGTGCAGATGGAATTGTGACTGATATTAATTTGGCTACAGTGAAAATTAAGAATTGGGACAATACTGATACGACCATTCCAACAACTGCGTTTACTACTGAATCTTTTAAAAATTGGCGTGGTATGGAGGAATCTGGCGGAAGAAGGATCAAACGTGCTGTATTTATAAAAATATCGAGTATTCGATTTTGTACAGACAAGATGTTAGAAAAGTACAAAAAGATACAATTAATTAAGGGATATATAGATGAAAAGCAACCTGAGATTGATGCATATAATAAGAGTATGGGCTTTGATAAATCAATGAAAGGTAACGGAAGGCATTTAACTAATTTGGGACTGTTTAGGGTTTATTTAAAATACTACATTGAGTCACTAAATTCTGTAAATCAGGAAATGGAGCATGTTGTGAGGCATTTAGCACCAACAGATAAGGGATTGCCAATTGAAATTTACTGTTTTGCAAAAGACAAAAAATGGGGAAAGTTTGAGGATGCCCAAGCAGATATTTTTGATCATGTTTTTTCGTCGGTAAGTGATTTTGATTTGGAAATGTTCGAGAGTCCGAGCAGCGATTTCCATGGAGAAGTTGAATCGGATCCTTTAGTATAAACGTAGCAAGTGTAAAAAAACGACCAAGAAATTGGTCGTTTTTTTTGTTCATGTTAAATTAAGATAAGTTTTAACTAAATTTGAAATTATCTCAAATATGCGTAAAATACAGTTTAAATTTTTCTTAATAATCGCGATACTGCTTTCAAACTCCCATTTATTGGCCCAATTATCTGGTAGTTATACAATTGGAGGTACAACGTCTTCCACTAATTTTACTACCTGGAGTGATTTTGCATCAGCGGTGAGCGGAAATGGGGTATCGGGGAATGTTCATGTTACGGTAATGTCAGATATGACAATTACTTCGGCCATTCAATTTTCGCAAAATGCATCAAACGCAACCAGTTCAACTCGAAAAATTACCATCAATGGAAACGGTAAAACATTGACAGGTAATTTGTCTTATGAGGTAGTATGGTTTAATGGAATGGACTATTTGGAATTGAAGAATTTGAAAATTGTAAATTCGAGCAGTTCAACATTGGTGCAAGGTATACGTTTTTCATCGGGAGCAAATTACAACGTAATTGATTCATGCACTGTTGAGTTTTCAGGAATGTCGACAACCACCGTTCCAGAGGGTGCATATTTGTCGTTTGCTTCGAATAATACGTCATTGAGAACCACAACTTCGTCGCACAATGGGGTTGGAAATGCGATAAAAAATTGTGTTTTCAAGACTACTCTAGCAAATTCACCGGGTCCTGCTTATGGAATCCTTGATCAACAAGGAACTTCCGTTTATGCTGGAACTGCTACAGGAAATTCATTCATCAAGAATAAAATTTTAAATGTTTACACAGTTGGAATATTTGTAAAGTATGTGAATGGAGAAACTGTTGAAGGCAACGAAATTTGTAGAGCAAATGCGAGTTCCAATTCTCTTTTAGATACATCAATTATTGGAATTCTCATGCAAGAAGCTTATTGTGCCAATAATGGCAACGTGATTGGTCAAAATATCATCCATGATTTTCCTTATTCAGGGTATACTTCTTCATCATCAAATGGATTGTCGAATTTCTTGGCTATATACATGTACAATGTATACGGTTCATCGAGCTATAGCAACACCATTGAAAAAAATCAAATTTATAATATTTCTTTCACGGGTTCTTTCAATGGAATAGCAGAAGAAAATTCAGTAGCCGTTGTTATTTCGCAGAATAAAATATTTAAAGTTGCTGGGAACACGGGAACTTCAACTGGAATTTTTTGTAATTCAGGTGCCGATGTGAATATTGAGGGAAATTCTATTCGAAAATGTGACTTTGGAAGTGGAAACAGTGGAAATGGAATCATGATTTACACCTATGATGTTCAAACGAAGTATTTTAACGAAAATTTAATAACCGATAATCATTTAGATTCTAATATTACCGCGAATGAATTGTATGGTATTGTGGCTTTTTATAATTCCGATTGGGTTGTGAATCGTAACAAAATTACTTCCAATAAAGCATTGAGTTCGTCTTCAAACTTTTGGGGAACTTATTTTTACTTCGTGGGAAATTTAAATTTTCACTCCAACCTTATCGCTTTTAACGATGCTAAATTGGAAAATTATGCATATTACGGGATTAATTATAACTCTGGGTATGCGAATAATATGTTTCAAAATACCATTTACGTAAGAGAGAACAATTCTGGTCAATCTTCATATGGGTTTTTTATGGATGATGATTCATACATTTCTTTCGTTGGCAACATCGTTGATATGAAAGGTTCAGGATCGGCTTATCCAGCATATATAGGAACATACACAGCTCTCAATACTGTTGATCAAAATACTTTTTATATACAAGGATTTAATGTTGAAGCTTGGAATTTAGGTACAACATCATTTAGCAATTTTTCTGGATGGAAGTCTAGTGCCGATGTTGGTCCAAACGAGAAATTTGGGAATCCTGTATTTGCCGATGTGCTAAAGTATAACTTTAAATCCAACTGTTTTGAAAATCAAAACAATGTTGATTATAAATCGGCAAATATTTATGATGTTGATAAAAACAGCAGAAATTTGGTTAAAAACGATAGGGGGGCATTTGAGACATTTATGGATTTGCAATTAGTGAAGTCAGATCTCAATTTATCAAATCAAATTTGTTCAGGAAATGAACGCACCCTGAAAGCATTTGTGAAGAATAATTTCATAGATACAGCCTATGGGTTTGCAATTTGTTTTGAAATCAACGGACAATTGATCAAAGAAACAGTTACTCAGAAAATTTTGCCGGGCGATACTGGTATTTTTACATTTAAGAATCCATTGATTTTTAAAAACTCGGGTCAAAATAAAATTCAAATATTCTTGAATATTCCTGATGATCAGAAAAAAAATGATACATTAAGTTATGTGGCTTCGGTTTTGCCAGCTCCTGGCGGCGCAGGTTTTACGTTTAGCACCAAGAAAACGTCCCCCAATAATGCAATATATCAAAAGAATTTACCAAACGATGTTACCATTTTGGGTGTGCCAGTGATGTATGATTTAAAATCGCCGCGCCAATATACGAACGCCCAGTACGGCTCTGGCAGTTCTAGTAAGTGGAACGCAAGTATTTCTGCAAAAACTGCTGGTGGTAAAGTGGTGAGTGGTGCAAGCTTTATTGCGCCTTCTGGTTCTACTGATTTAGAATTTAAATATCAAACAAATGATTCAACATTGGAGGATAGTACAATAGTAATTCGACTCAAGATTACGGATGTTGCTTCGGGCTGTGATACGGTGTACACCCGTCAAGTGTATATTTTTCCTTCTCCTAAGTTGAAAGTGACTGTGCCAGCAAATAATTGTGTTGGTGATACTTTGTTTGTTAAAAATAGCTCCACTTATAAAGTTGGTTATTTAGAAAATTTTTGGACATTTGGTACCACAAATTCAGGTGACACTTCAAATGCGGTTGAACCTACATTTATATATTCATTTGGGGGGACATTTACTGTGAAATTGATTGCCACGACAAAGCCATACGGATTTGTGTTTGATAAATCATCTTCGGTGGTAGTTGCTGTAAAACCAAATGCACAGTTTACCAAAGAAAATGCGTGTATTGGCAATGATCTGAAATTCGTAAACAATACATCCCCAACATCTAGCACCATGACATGGGATTTTGGAGATGGAAACGGAAGTCAGGTAAACAACAATACAACAATTTTAAAGCAATATTCGAAACCAGGTGTTTACAGCGTTAAATTGTTGGCGGTGAATAGTGGATGTAGTTCGAGTTTAACCCAAAAAGTCACAATATTTGATAAACCAATACCTGATTTTGCAAAAATTTCTGGCAATTGCGATAATGAGAAAGTGACATTCCAAAATAAAACTAGTTTAACTGCAGGGAATTTCGGTAGTAAGTGGGATTTTGATGATAATGGTAAAACTAGTTTGGATAGGAATCCAACTTATATTTTCAGCAGTACAGGTACCAAAAAAATTAAATTGATTGTGCTTTCGGAATTTGGATGTAAAGATTCAATCACCAAAAACATTGGAATTAAAGAGTCTCCCAAAGTTGATTTTAGTTATGACAGATTCTGTATCAACAGCGCTACAACATTTACAAATAAAACACCAGAAGTTTCAGGTTTAAATGCAACAATTAAATGGAATTTAGACGATGGTGACTCTACAACTGCCGCTACATTTACACATTCTTGGAAATCATTAGGAAAGAAAAATGTGGTATTGACGGTGCTTTTCGATAATGGTTGTTACAGTTATGTGTCGAGGGAGTTTGAGGTTCTGGATGAACCAATTGTAAAATTCAGTTTTGATCCTAAATGTTCTGGAGATACTGTTAAATTCGACAATCAATCTACAGGTTCTTCAGCACTCAGTTATCATTGGAATTTTGGAGACAATGATACGTCAACAATTGAAAAACCTTTTCATCGTTATACGGTAGGAAACAGTAAAACATTCAACGTTGAGTTAACTGTAAATATGGCGGGTGCATGTAGTGGAAAGTTGGTAAAAGCGATTGATATTTACGAACTTCCAAGAACTTGTGATTTTGTATATACCCCAGATTACGGTTTTGCATATTTCGGAGCAAAGTTTGAGCCTATGGATGCGAATCTGAACGTAGGAGGTCAAAATAATGTTGATTACAATTGGACTGTTAAAGGTTTGGGAAATCAAAATTCTAAAGACGTGAATGCTGCTGTACAGTACAATTTAGGCGGTGATGGTGTTTACAATGTTACAATGTTGGCCAGAACCAGAGATTATGGATGTTCTTGCTCTATCAATAAGCAAATTACCATGGATCGATTGTCGATTCAATATGCCCTGAAGCAGAATATACAGTATTTTCCGAATCCTACTCAAGATGTTGTGTATGTTCAATCATCAGGAGGTCAATTGTTGAATAAGGTAAATTTATTGAATTCAAAAGGACAATTAATCAACTGTGATATTTTAAAAATATCTGATCAAATGTATCAAATTGATTTAAGAGATATGTCGCGTGGAACTTATTTTATAGAGAGTTTTCATGAGGGACATCGGGTTGTGAATCAAATTGTTGTCAATTAATTTAGTGAAAAATACAGCTTTGTTTTCTATATCATTTTTTGAGTTTTTCATTGAGCTCACATTGAATAACCATAAAACATGGTTTGATGTAAATCGCAAGCGATATGAAAAAGAGGTAAAGGGTGTATTTGAGAATTTTGTATCAGCGTTGATAGAGCGATTTGAATTGGAGAGTGAAGACTTTAATGGTTTGGTTGCAAAGGAGTGTATTTTCAGGATCAACCGAGACGTAAGATTTTCAAAAGATAAAAATCCTTATAAATTGTTTTGTTCAGCATCGATTCATAAGGGTGGTAAGAAAAGCATGATTCCTGGAGGGCTCTACATTGAAATAGGGCCAGAGAAATGCGCAATTTACTCTGGGGTTTATATGCCTGAAAAGGATGATTTGTTGAGTATTAGAGAGAATATTGCGAACAATTTAGATGCATTTAAAGTTGTGCTTGAAGATGAGCAATTTATCACAATTTTTGGCACTGTTCGGGGAGAGAAAAATAAGAAAATTGATGCTCGTTTCAAGGAGGTTTCGATGATTGAACCCTTGATTTTTAACAAGCAGTTTTATGTGGTTCATGAATTTGATGCAGAGAAAACAATGGACCCTGATTTTTTGGAATATGTGATCATGGTTTGGAAAATTGCGCTTCCATTAAATAGAATTCTCAACGGCAAATAGAGATTTTTTACTTTTTCATGACTGAAAATGAACGATTGTTAATGGTTGTTTTTTTTCATATTTAATGATATAAAATTTTAGTGGTCTCTGTTGAAATCTCTCAGCCCGGGATGATGGAATTTTATCAATAGTTTATGTTGTTTTAACTTTTAATCAAAAAAAAATGTGATTTGTGGGTTAAGATGATAAAAAAGTGTGAGAGCGTAACAATGATAATTTATTTTCATGGTGGCTTGACGATGTAAAAAATATGAAGTTTTACTAAAAAAAGTATTCGTATTATAATCAAACAGGGTAGATTTTATTTGTGCTTTAGAACTTTTTAGTTCTGCTTCTATTGGAATAAAAAGCACACATATGAAAATAATAAAACTACTAAAATTACTGAAATTGCCAACGCTAATAGGCTGTATGGCAACATGGGTGAATGTAGCTGAAGCCCAAATTTGTTCAGCCACCAACAGCACAGGTTGTTCGTTAGATTATTTTACCGGCGTATCCTTTAAGAACAGCGCAGGAACAACTTTTGCCGTTTCTGGATTGAACTGTAACAACACCGGTGCATCGAATAAATTGATGACATCTGGTGCGGTGATGGATGTTACGCCAGGTGAACAAATTACCATGACCATCGATAATGGCCCTTCATACGCAGAGTATGCTGGTGTTTGGATTGACATGGATGGCGACAATTCATTTTCAGCGGCAGAATGTATTGCAAAAACAAATACCGGTTTTGGGCAAATCGCTGCCAACTCGTCAAAAACTGCAGTTTTAACCATACCTTGCTCTGGAGCAAAGGCGGGAAAGGCAATTTTGAGGGTTCGTTGTATGTATTTAACGTTCACACCAAGTCAGGGTTGTGGAACTGTTTCCAATGAAGGAAACATTTTAGACTTTGAAGTGAACATTAAGTCAGTTAGTCCTCCGGTGGCAGATTTTACGGTTCCAACAGGTCCAAATTACATTAAAACACCGATTAACTTCAATTCTACATCACCCAACAGTTCTTATACTCAAACTTGGTCATTCCAAGGAGGGAATACCATTGTTGGAACAGGTGCAAAAGGAAAAGGAAGTTGGAATTCAACAGGATATTACAATGTTCAATTGAAGCAAGAATTTTGCGGTTATAAAGATTCAATCACAAAGATTGTAAAAATAGACAATCCAACAGCAGCGCCAACTGCAGATTTTATAGCTGCATCGAATCAAGTAGAGGTTTGGTACAGTACCCCAATGTCTGATTTGTCTACCAACGGACCAACAAGTTGGATATGGGAGGCGATATCACCAGACGGTTTAACAAAGAATTTATATTACACACAAAATCCAACGGTTCAATTCACTCAAGAGGGATGGTGGGATGTATGTTTGACATCAACGAATGGCATAGGTCCAAGTAATAAGGTATGTAAAAGTAAATATGTAGAATGTATTCCTCCAGGGGAATTTTTCATGGGTCCAAGCAAAATTGCGACGAACCAAGGGGGTATCATTTATGATAATGGAGGTAAGGATGTAAACTATGGTAACAACAGAAAGGTAACGATCGATTATTTCAAGATCTACCCATGTGGAGCGAAAGAAATTCGTTTTAACTTCAGACAATTGAAATTGGCATTAGGAGATGGTGGAGATAGGATTAAAATCTATGATGGACAAGATGAAAGCGGTAAAGAGTTAACGCCAGCGGGAGGTATCACAGGAGTGAACCAAGCATATTTCAGATCTCAAGTATTTAAAGCATTTAGCGGAGCAATGTACATGACATTTGAGTCAAACAGCACAGCAAATGATAGTGGATTTATAGGTGTATGGGATTCGGAATTATTGCCAGTAACAAATCCGAAATCAAACTTTACAACAGACTATACAACGGTGGGAGTGGGTACTTTGGTTACATACAACAGTGCGGTAACTCAAGCCCAAGGAAATGTAA
>CAZYBT010000033.1:0-23379 GCA_964645755.1 uncultured Rhizobium sp. | reverse complement strand
GACGGTGGTTCACAAAATGTTTGATCATATCTTTCAAGTTGAGCATTTCCGGTTTCCCAGCAACCAAAGCAATATTGTTGACAGAAAAACTGCTTTGCAGCGGAGTGAATTTAAACAATTGGTTTAAAATGATGTTTGGAATAGCGTCTCTTTTCAAATCAAAAACGATACGCATCCCTTGTCTACCACTTTCATCGCGAACTGCCGATATACCTTCAATGATTTTTTCATTGATTAGATCAACTGTTTTTACAATAATTTGTGACGGGGTAACTTGGTAAGGGACTTCAGTTACAACAATCATTTCTTTGCCAGTGCTGCTGGTTTCAAATTCTGCTTTTCCGCGCATGACAATTCTACCCCTACCCGTTTCAAATGCATCCTTGATACCTTCGACACCATAAATCACAGCTCCTGTAGGGAAATCTGGACCTTTCACAACTTCCATCAGTTCACTGATAGTTACGTCGTTATTGTCGATATATTTAATTACACCTTCGCAAATCTCTGTCAAGTTGTGAGGTGCCATGTTTGTAGCCATACCTACTGCAATACCGCTAGCACCATTGACAAGTAGATTTGGGATTTTTGCTGGAAGCACTGTAGGTTCATTCAAGCTCTCATCGAAATTGGGTCTGAAATCAACAGTATCCTTATCGATATCTGTCATCATTTCTTCTGCAATTTTACGCATTCTTGCTTCAGTGTAACGCATTGCCGCTGGCGGATCTCCGTCTATAGAACCAAAGTTACCTTGACCATCAACAAATGGATATCTCAAGCTCCAATCTTGCGCCATACGCACCATTGTATCGTATACGCTGCTATCTCCATGCGGGTGATATTTACCCAAGACCTCACCCACAATACGGGCAGATTTTTTATAGGGTCTGTTTGAGGCCAATCCTAAATCAACCATTCCATACAAAACCCTTCTATGTACAGGTTTTAAACCGTCTCTAACATCTGGCAATGCGCGGGAAACAATTACGGACATTGAGTAATCAATGTAGGCCGTTTTCATTTCATCCTCGATGTTGATCGGGATAATTCTTTCGTTTAATTCTTCTAGGTTGTTGTTATTCTCTTCCATGTGAAAATATAAGTATTGCAATTTAAACAATTAGCATGGTAAACCCACCCTTTTGATTGTGATATTGCCCACATTTTTTATACATTCTAACGGCAAATATTCTGTTTCTATATGAATTGAATTCTGCGTATACATGAACATTGAGTTAAAATTTTGAAAAAAATATCTATATAGTTAATATATAACAAATTAAGAAATCATCGAGATTCTTAAACTTGCAAAAAAATGACAGACATTTATTTGCATAAGTGCAAAAAAAAGACCGATAAATCGGTCTTTTTATCATCAATGAAGGTATTTATTTATAATTTTTCGAATGAGCTGTTGATCCTGCTTTCAAATATTTGATTTTACCGGAACCATCTCTGTTTAGGATTTGCATTTTGCCAAATCCTAGGTTTTCAAGCTTATTTTTCATTTGAATCACATCACCTGAAATCACCACAAACAATTTATCTGTAGAAAGATTCTTCTTCGCCAATTCATTTAACTCTGTTAAAGTAACATTCTGAAGAATATTCAATTGTTTTTCTGCGAAATCTGATGGCAAATTACGATTTGCCATTTGGGAGATAAATCCTACTTTTTGGAAAATAGATTCATATTCAAGAGCTTCAGAAGCCAATAAAGCAGATTTTGTAAACTCAAATTCTTCTTGTGTCATTCCCTTTTCCTTGAATTTTTCAACTTCCCATAGAATCTCATGAATTGCACTATCTGTGGCTCTTGACTTAACACCAGCAGATATTGTGTACATACCTGGCAAATCTTCATAGCTTCCACTGAACCCACCTCTAATACCATATGTCCATGCTTTTTCTTCACGAATTTTCAAATTCAAACGGCTATTAAAGTTCCCTGCCAATGCAAAATTCATGATGGTATTTTTATAATATTCACCAGTTGCATCATAAGGCAAACTTCTAAATCCAATGAAAATATCACTCTGCTCAGCATCATAGTAATTTACCCCAAAAATCTGAGATGTTTCAACATTTTGAGCAACCGTAGGCTTTGTAACTGTGATATTTTTAGACTTCCAATCATTTAAAAATGCAAATTTTGCTTTTACATCGTCTTCAGTTAGATCACCAACAACGATAATTTTAGCCAAATCAGGCCCAAAATACTTGTTGTAATATTTCTGAATATCGTCGATGCCAATTTTACTGTAGCTTTCAGACCCAACATATCGGCCAAGAGGAGATGTCTCACCGTAAATGAGTCTACCAACAGCGTTTTGTAGTCCTACACCTCTGCTCGACAGTTGACTTTTCGCACTTTCAACAACACGTTTCTTCCCTTTCGCAAATTCTTTTTTATCCCAACGAGGATTAAACATCATGTCTTTTAAAAGTTCAATTGTTTTGTCAAGATTTTCTCTATCGCAGTTTACAGATACGGTAAAGTTTGTTGCTGAGGCATTGAAATTGATGCTTGCACCCAAGCTTTCCAATTCGTTTTCTAATTGTTCTGGTGTTTTAGAAGCAGTTCCTTCAGACAAACACAAAGCTAACATATCGGCGGTACCTGGAAGAATATCTTTTCCATCTTCGAATAAAGCACCACCTTTCATAGAAAGATTGATGATTACCTGTGGGGTTTCTGAGAAGGCACTGCTCCAGATTTCCAACCCATTAGCCAATTTAGTTTTGAAAGTTTTGGGAACTGTAACAGGTTTAACAGCTTTAGGTTCCGGTTTTTTACTACGATCAAAATTATCAACCACAGGCTGGTATTTCAAATTTTGATATTCAAAATCCAAAGCATCGTTTTTGTAAGTTGCATTCGGATTGTAGCTCACATATTTATTGGGCTTTTCTCCTTCAGGAGTTGGCGAAGGTTTAATTTCGATCGTAGAAGAGAATTTACCTTTAATATATTTTCTGAAAACTCTCAAAATATCTTCTCTGGTAACTTTTTGGTATCTCATTGCATCTTCTTCAAGATTCATCATTTTACCATCGCTACCTTTTATACCTAAGTACCAAAAACCGCTTAAATAATTGGTTTTGGTTGCTGCGGATTCCAAACCTCTTTTATAGCCGCTCAAAATAGATGCTTTCGCACGACTCAAATCATTGTCTGTGAAATTCAATTGTTCAAATGAATCAAGAGATACGGTGAGCATATCTTTCAATTTAAACATATCAGACCATGGGTATCCAACGATGGTAAAAGCAAATTCTCCCGCCAATTCATGATTGATGCTACTTAATGGATTGTTACTCGCTTGAACTTGTAAAGCCCACTCGGCATCGATGAATTTTTTATATAAAACAGAGCTTTTTGTACTACCTAGCAAATAACTCAACATATCGAGAGCAGGTTCATCTTCATGATAAACTGGAGCTCCTGGATAAGAAATCATCATCAATGGCAATTCTGCATTTGGGTCAGGATAACTTCTAATTTTATTTTCAGTTAAAACCACTGGTTTTACACGTTTTTTTGTCACTTCTTTACCTCTTTTGATCGAGCCAAAATACTTTTCACACCACTGAATCACTTCCTGAGTATTTACGTCGCCACTTAAAATCACACAGGCGTTGTTTGGACCATACCAACGAAGGAAGAAGTTTTTTAAATCATTGCTATCTGCTCTATTTAAATCATCAACAAAACCAATTGTAGACCAGCTATATGGATGATCAGATGGATACAATTCTTGGTCTTTCACTTCCATTAAAAAACCATAAGGACCATCGTATCTTTCATCTTTTTCATTCTTTACAGTTGCACGTTGAATCTCAAATTTCTTTTGAGTGAAGGCTTCTAGAAAACAACCCATACGGTCTGCTTCCATCCACAATGCAGTTTCTGTAAAGTTTGAAGGAAATGTTTCGATGTAAACCGTTCTGTCTCTAGTGGTGTTTCCATTTACATCACCACCATATTGTTTGATAATTTTAAAATGTTCTTCATCAGCAACGTGCTTTGATCCTTGAAACAACATATGTTCAAAAAAATGCGCAAATCCAGACTTACCAGGAGTTTCACGAGCAGAACCTACGTGATAGGTTACGTTTAAATGTACCACAGGATCTGAATGATCTTCATTCACAATGATTGTAAGTCCATTCGGTAATACATACTTTTCATAAGGGATAACCAGAGAACCCTTTTTTGCTTCAACCTTTTCAATGAGTGTGGCTTGAGCTTGCAAATTGCAAAAACCTAAAATTGAAAATGAAGCTAAAAATAGCAGTTTTTTCATAAGTTTCAAAAATAAACCAAAAAAAACATGGTTGATACAATTGTTAGACAATTGTTTAAAAAGAATGGATGAACGTTCACATTCGGGTAACAATATTGTCAAAATTTAATCGATATATCGGTTATTTATCAAACTAATTCATTTTTAATCTGTTCTTTGTTTAATTTTAACAACGATGTCAAAAGTTAGATTCATTAAATACAGTATCATCATTGCTTTGTTTGGAGCCACAAGTGTTTTCAATATCCGAAGCAAATCGAATGGATTATCTGCCTCATACACCGGTGCTCCGTCAGAAAGCACCTGTGTTTCTTGCCATTCGACATATTCATTACAAACATCTGGAACTAACCATGGAAAAATTAAATTAAATGGCAATTTCACGGGCGGAGGATACATTCCTGACTCCACTTACAAAATCACTGTTACCTACAAAGAAACAGGCAAATCAGTGTTTGGATTTCAGGTAACAGCGCTTCAGGATAAAAATGTGAGTTACCCCACACCTGCTGGAACATTTATTTCAAAAGATTCAAGAACTGCCACCTTTAGTCAAGTTGCTGGTTCTACAACACGATATTATATTGAGCATACTTCCACTGGAACAAGTTCAGTTGCCACCGATTCTGTTTCATATGTTTTTGAGTGGAAAGCACCTACCTCCAATTTGGGGAATATCAAGTTCCATTTGATTTTAAACGTGGCAAACAATAACGGTAATACCTCAGGCGATTACATTTATTCGAAATCATTTGTTGTTTCGCCTTCAACATTGTTGCCAGTTGCCAAAGCCAAAATCACAGATACTCTTTATTGTTCAAATACTTCTATCAATTTCAACGGATCGTCTACCAATAATGCATCCTCATATTCTTGGAAGTTTCCTGGTGGTTCTATCACTACCTCTACTGCTCAAAATCCAATTGTAACTTACTCATCCACAGGTAACAAAATGGCTATCTTAGAAACCAAAAATGCAAAAGGGTCATCAAAACCTGATACTTTGTTATTCACTGTAATTCAAGGTGCTACTAATCCTGTACTTACACCCTCTCCGGTGAATGGTCCCGTTAAGATTTGTTCTGGAGATTCTGCTCAATTCAAAGTCAATTCAATTGCAAACCATAGTTTTATATGGTCACCTAATGGCCAGAAATCACTCGCAATTTTTGCAAAAAATAGCAATTATTATGTTGTAACTGCAACAAATTCAAATGGATGTAAGAAAACTTCAGTACCATTACAATTAATCGTAAATCCAAGGCCCGAATTTGAGATTTTCACAACACCTAATTCAGATTCCATTTGCTACAAACAATCCGTCAAATTTGAACTTAAGGACAAATATCTGTCTGATTCATTCAGAATCGCAAACACCCAAAATTCATTCCTAAAAGACTCTATTTTCAATTATAATTTGAATAAGGGAAATAACTTAATACAGTTTTACAGCAAAAGTAAAAATGGCTGTGTGAGTTTGCTAAAAAGCAAAATGATTCTAGGTGTCGATTCTTTTGAAGGACCTAAAATCTCTATCAAATCAAAAACAACCAATTCAATCCATTTTCAATGGAGCAATGTACCTTTTGCAACAGCTTATTTTATTAGTTTGGATACAGGTAAAACTTGGAAGTATCCAGATTCAGGTAAATTAACCCAAGAGCAATTGGTCACGGTAGATTCTGCCGGGAGGTTCACAATGATAATGGTCAAAGCGAGCACAAGCAGATTTTGTGGAACATCAAAAGTATCGACATTGGTTTCTCAACCACTCGGTTGCGAAAATATCGACTACTCCATTGTCCCTCAAAAAAACAAACCTTGTTATGGGGATACGATCAATGTTGTCATTTCTAGATTAAACGAGCTCAATCGATACGAAATATTCTATGAAAACCAACTTTTATCGGACACTATCGTTCAATATGTTGCCCAAAAAACGAACGAATTTTATGTAAAAGTCATGGACACAACAAACAGAATATGTGGCTATACGACTCAAAAATTAGTCATTGTCTGTGATTCTGGTTCTGCTGTAAAAACGGATATATTACCAAAAAATTTGGTTTTTTGTGGCGGATTAAACAATTCCAAGTTACAATTTAATGCAAACTTTAGTTCCGGAGATAGCCTTTTTGATGGCAATCAATATCTCACATCGAGTAATCCTGTATTGATTAACCTTTCAAAAAACACACATGCTAAACTGAGGTTAAAAAATTCAAACCACTGTTTTGGTGAAATTTATTCGATCAAGCCCGATTTTAGGGAAAAAATCAATTCCTATTTTTCAGTTAATTACCTCAATGCATACAATTATCAATTCAAAGCAATTGATACAGCACAACCAAGCAAATGGTATTTAAAAGAAAATTCAACATTTGTTGATTCTTTTGAAGGTTATTTACAGCAGAATGATCTATCGGGTTATTCAGATAAAACGTTACGCATTGAACATTTTAAAAGCGATACATTCGATATCCCATGCACAGACAGTAGTTCGAAGAGCTTTGTTGTTTTAAACTATTCAGGGAATGCGGACATTCAGTTATCTCGAATTGTTATTTCACCGAATCCAGTTAAATTTGGACATGAGTTAAAAATAGAAAGTAAAGATAAAATGATTGGAATCAAGCTTTTCAATAGCTCAGGACAAATAATCGGAATTCATGACAACATTGATTCTAAACTTTTCAATTTAAAAATCAGTCGTGCTTCATCCTATTATTTATTAGAAATTCAGACAATCAACGGGAAAATAAGCCGAAAAATAATCTTGAATTAATTGAATTCTGACAGTTTTTCTTTTAAGTATGGAGCCGTAACTGATTCTTTGCAGCTCAATAATCCATCGATTTCCCCTTGATAAACGAGTTTTCCGCCTTTATCTCCGGCTTCAGGGCCCAAATCAATGATCCAATCAGCACATTTCGCGACATCTAGATTGTGTTCGATACACACAATTGTATTTCCTTTATCGATGAGGGCTTCAAAAGATTTCAGAAGTTTTTTAATATCATGAAAATGAAGTCCCGTAGTTGGTTCATCAAAAATAAATAACACGCCGCCTTCTTTAAATGGATTTGCTTTGCTCAGATAATATGCAAGTTTGACTCTTTGTGCTTCGCCTCCACTGAGTGTATTGCTTCCTTGTCCTAATTTTACATATCCTAAACCAACATTTTGCAGTGGTTTTAACTTTTCTACAATATTTTTTTCAGATTCAAAAAATACAACTGCATCATCTACAGTCATTTCCAAAACATCGAAAATGCTTTTTTGGTTGAATTCAACTTCAAGCACTTCCTTTTTAAATCTTTTACCGCTACATATCTCACATGGAAGTTTGATATCTGCCATGAATTGCATTTCAATCACCGTTTCACCATCTCCCTGACAATTATCGCATCTTCCACCATCCACATTAAACGAAAAGTGTGACGGTTTAAATCCATTGAATTTTGATGCAGGTTGATTTGCATAGAGTTCCCGGATATCATCATATGCTTTTACATAAGTAACAGGATTGCTTCTTGAACTTTTTCCAATGGGATTTTGATCAACCAATTCAACTGCTTTAAGTAATTTTTTATGTCCGCTAATTGACTTATGACTTCCAGTTTTTAGAGAAACAAATTGTTGCAATTCTTTTGCCAAAGCAGGATAAAGAATTTGTTTAATCAATGTCGTTTTTCCAGATCCAGAAACACCAGTTACAACGGTAAACGCATCGATTGGAATTTTGACATCTATATTTTTTAGATTGTTGGCGTTTGCACCTAATATTTCAATATAATTAATTGATTTTCTTTTGTTTTGAGGGACATTAATGCGTTCAACGCCACTTAAATACTTTCCAGTTAAACTGTCGGAATTTTTGAGCAATCCGTCGTAATTTCCTGCATATATCAATTCTCCTCCAAGACTACCGGCCATTGGACCTATGTCAATTACCTGATCTGCCTTTTTCATGACATCTTCGTCATGTTCTACAACAATGACAGTATTTCCTTCGTTTTGAAGGTTTTTCAATACTGAAATTAATTTTTCGGTATCCCTAGAATGCAAGCCAATGCTTGGTTCATCGAGAATATACATTGAACCGGTTAAATTTGATCCCAGATTGGTAGCCAAATTAATGCGTTGACTTTCTCCACCGCTTAAAGTATTACTCAAACGATTGAGCGACAAGTAACCAAGTCCAACATCATTAAGATAACTCAAACGCGTTTTAATTTCACCAACAATTCTCACTGAAATTTCAGCATCAACGCGTGAAAATTCAAAAGCATTGAAGAACTTCTGAGCATCTGAAACTTGCATCAACAATATTTCTTGAATGTTGGTATATTTTGGTATTGAATTTTTTTCAAATCCTACATTTTCAATTTTTACATAACCTGCTTCTTTTCTCAATCTAGTCCCTAAACAGTCATGACAAGTTGTTTTCCCTCTGTATCTAGCCGCTAAAACCCGATATTGAATTTTATAAAAATTTTGTTCTAAATGATTGAAAAAATCGTTGATACCAAGAATGTTATTTTTACCCTTCCACAAAATATCTTTTTCAGATTGGGAAAGTTCATTGTAAGGCCTATGTATTGGAAAATCTATTTTATTTGCCTGGCTGATAAAATGAGTTTTCCATTCATTCATTATTTCCCCTTTCCAAGGTGCTACGCAACCTTCATACACACTCAATGATTTATCGGGAATTACCAAATCTTCATCAATGCCCAAAACACTGCCGAATCCTTCACAGGTCTTGCATGCACCATAGGGATTGTTGAAACTTAAAAAGTCTTTTGTTGGAATTTCAAAGGTTAAACCATCCAATTCAAATCGGTTATTAAAGTCAGTGATTGATTTTTCTTCAAAATTATAAATTGCGCAATCACCCTCACCCTCCCAAAAAGCGGTTTCTATTGCGTCAAAAATACGAGAAACATTTTCCTCGTCATTTGTGTTTACCTCTAAACGATCAACTAAAATATAAGCTGGCGTTTTTACAATGATATTTTGTTCGAGAATGTCGTCTATTCGATAAATTTCTTGATCAAAAAAAATTCGGCTAAATCCTTTTTGATTGAAAGATTCGACATCTGAAATGAATATTTTATCTAATTTGATAGGCGATAATACAAAAATCCTGGTGCCATCTGATAAATTCTTTACTTCGTTCATCACGTCTTGTACAGAATCTCTTCTCACTTGTTTTCCAGAAATAGGTGATATGGTTTTTCCAACTCTAGTAAACAACAATTTAAGATAATCGTAAATTTCAGTGGATGTGGCAACAGTACTGCGAGGATTGTGTGTATTTACCTTTTGTTCGATTGCTACAGCAGGACAAAGTCCATCGATGTAATCTACCAAAGGTTTTTTCATTCTACCCATGAATTGACGGGCATAGGAACTCAGACTTTCAACATAACGTCTTTGTCCCTCAGCAAACAAAGTATCAAAAACAAGGGAAGATTTACCACTTCCGGAAACTCCGGTTACCACGGTAAAAGCATTATGATTGATTGACACATCGATACCCTTGAGGTTATGTTGATGTGCGTTTTTGACAAATATTGTACTATCGGAATTTTGATTCTTTTTCACAAATTATTTTATTGTATCTCTAACCAAACTTGCACCGGCACAAATCCCCAAACCGCCCTTAACATTGGTAAATACGGCCGAAGGTTCTGAAAATGCACCTTGTTGTTGTTTGTAATTTTCAATTGATTTGAAATATCTGTAATAATCTTCACTCAGGTTTTTAACTACAACAAGATATTTATAGAGTGTCCCTTTTGTATTGGCAGGAGTTGTAAATTTAAAGAGCTTATTTTGACCGTTAAATACATCGTCATCTACCAATAAAGCGCCTTCTCGATTTAAAATTTGATTGTTTATTAATTCCGGGTTTTCAGGAATAATTGGTAGATTCAGCCACAATTCGCTACTAAATTCATCATAACGAAACAAACCTATTTCATAGTAATTACGAGCATTGGGATCATCTTTAATGGTAAAAGATATCGTACCAGTATAAAATCCCACAGAATCTTTACTCGTACTGTCTTTCCAAGTTGCTTTGCCATTGGTTTTCAATTCGGGTAGAATAAAACTACTTTGAACTGGTGATAAATTACCCCAACTCACATTTACAGTATATAAAACTCCAGGTTTAGGGATCCAACTTGAGCGATATGATTGAGAAATTAAATCAAATCTTAATTGGCTTTTATTTCCCATTTCGTCAGTAACGATAACTTTTGCGTTTTCTATTTGAGATTTTCCAGTTGAATCAAAAATATCAAGGCTTCTATTTACAGTTAGGCTCAAAGAATCTCCATTATTAGCCAGAAGATTAATCACAAGTTTTTCTTTAAAATTAAGTTGCGACATATCTAAATCAGTTTCACAATTCGTTAATCCGAAAATGAGTGAAATTGAGGTTATCGCGAGAATATAGATTTTTTTCATTAGAAAATGATTCGATAAAATACGGATGGAACAAATTTGAAATAACTCACACCAACCAATCTGTTAAAACCCAAATCATTTTCAGCAAAACGAGCAACAACAGGATTATCCCACCCAAACAGATTGTAAATATGAATGCCGTAATATTCATGATAATCATCATGAAATTCCGGTTTGATTTCTTTGGTAAAACCAATGTCTACTCTTTTATAAAAAGGCATTCGATAGTTATTTTTTTCACTGTAGTCATACACCAAACGTTTATCGGTTGTGAAATATTTAGAAGTTGGCACCGTAACAGCATGCCCATTCATGAGTATTCCTGATATATTCATCACCAAATCTTTACTTACTTGGTAAGCCAATTGCAAACTGAGTTTATTTCGTCTATCCCATCGAAAATCAAAAGGTTTGCCTCCATTTATTTCATCGAAAGTCCTATCTGTAGTCGAGAATGTATATGAAAAAATACCGTTTAGCTGACCGGATCTTTTAGTCAACAAAAATTCAAATCCACTCGATGTACCTTTACCTTGTAAGATGGAATTTTCCCAATAAGATTTCTGCAAATTGTCTGCGTTGGCAGACTCAACCAATTCTGTTATACCGTCGAAAGATTTGTAATAATATTCTAAACTCGCTTCTATACCTCGAGATATTGGTTGAGAATAACCCACGGTGAACTGTGTTGTATTTTGTGGGCGGAAATTTCCAGTTGTTGGAAACCAAATATCTTGAGGCAAATTTCCTGAAACACTTGAGAGTTGATGAAGTCCCTGATTGGATTGTGCAAACCCAAACTGCACCCTTTTTTTCCCTTCAAGCATCTGAGAAACAATGAACCTAGGTTCAAATTTTATGTAATTGTTCTCAGAAGAAACATAATTCCACATTCTCAGCCCTAAATTCATGCTCATACCTGGAAAAGGCTTGTATTCAAGTTCTAAATAATTAGAAAATTCTGAAACTATTTGGTTGTTAAATGCACCATAAACGGTATCAATATTTCCTGATGCAGGAGTATTCAACACTTGGTAATTGAACAATGAAGGCTTCATGTCATGAACTACAAAATGTGTCCCATACCTCAATTTTGTATCATTGCTTCGGAGATTAAAAAAATCAGCTCCCAACGAATAATCCGTAATTGAACTCAATGATTCATAATTTTCTTTGAGTTGTCTAAATGAAGTATCTGTATAAATGGTTCCTTCAATATTGAAATAGTCGGTATATGAGTATCTCGAAAAACCTGCAGCTACATGAACATAATTCTTTGGATTAAAGACATGAGAATAATTGATTCCCGATAATGTATTTTGCCAAGAGGCGCCTAAGCCAATATTGGCTACAATTGTTCTACCAACCGAATCTTTTTGAGAACCATTGATATTGATTCCATATTTATCTCTACCGTTGTAAAACCAATAATTCCAATGATTTTTAGAATCTTGTTTAAAATCTAGTTTAAAGTTGATGTCGTGAATGTTCCCTATCAGAAAATCCTGAAATAAATCTGAAAAAATCAAATCAAAATAACTTCTTCGAAAAGCGAGTGATGTTGTCCATCTACCTTTATAATCAATTGGTCCATCCAGGGCTATGTTGAATGTGGCAACATCAACATTCACTGAACCAGACCAACTTTCTGCACTTCCACCTGTGGTTTGGATGTCCAAAACACCACCTCCTGCTCTATTTCCGTATCTCGCTGGCGCCACACCTCGGTAAAAATCGCAACTTTTCACAATTTCAGGGTTGAAATTAGATATCAAACCAAATATATGTCCGTTGCCATAAAGCGGCATACCGTTCATCAAAATTAAATTTTGATCTGCATTACTTCCTCTAACGTACAAAGACGATAATCCCTCTATTCCGCCAGAAACACCAGGTAAATATTGCATCAATTTTATCGGATCTGCCAAGCTAAAGATAGAATGTCCTTGCTGAATTTGCCTCGGCAAGGCCTTATAATAAGATGTTTTATCGCTGTATAACGATGTATATTCTGCGGCACTGTCGTCCTCATCAAAATCTACAGGAACAAGAAATACATTTTTCACGATGGATTTATCAAAATCTATACTCAATCTTAGAGTTTTGTATCCTGGAGCAGCATAAGTAATTGTATGAATCCCTTTCTTTGAAACGGTTTGATAATATCCTTGTTCTGTTGCTTCACCGTAAAATGCAGTTTTTTCATCTACAATAATTGCACCGGGAATGGTTTCAAGTGTTTCTTTGCTAAAAATCCAGCCAGTAAGGCTGACATATTGAGCATTTACAGCAAAAAACACCAAGTTTAAAAGTATGAAAATTGCAGATTTTCTCATCTCTTTTCAAATCTAATGATTTGTTTTCATGGTTCAAGGTTATGGATAATTCTTTTCGACTAAAATCGAATGAAAATCACATGAAACATTGTTATGGGCAATATTTTTCTTTTTAAATTCTATTTGAGCTTGTTTAATGTCCACCCCGTTGAACAATATGCGCTCAATGGATTCTAATAAATCGTTTGCCGCATATTCTAATAACTTAAATTTTTTCAATTTTAAATTCCCTATCAACTTTGAAATTAATTGATAATCAATCGTTTTATCCAATTCATCGACAATCGAATTCACTTCATATTTCAGCATTACAGAAACCTCAAGTTCTGTTTTGGTTAGCTGTTCTTCTTCATACCAACCGATTGGCAACAAGATCCATTGATTTTCAACTTTTACTGTTATTAACATGTCGTTTACTAAAATTTGAAGCACAAAGTAAGTAAGATTATTACATTTGTGTAAAGCGAATCATGGAAAATTTAGATTTAAATCAAATTTTAGAATCAAATCGCGGTAGAGACAGGTATGTAGCTCCGGATTTTTATGGAATTGACGATTTATTAACCGAGGAACAAAAGTTAATTCGTCAATCTGTAAGGGATTGGGTGAAAAAAGATTTAAGTCCCATCATAGAGCACTACGCACAGAAAAGTGAGTTTCCGAGGCACATTGTAAAACAATTGGGTGAAATTGGAGCATTTGGGCCCCAACTTCCCTCAAAATATGGATGTGGCGGAATGGATTACACCACATATGGTATCATCATGCAAGAATTGGAACGCTGCGATAGCGGAATCAGATCTACAGCATCTGTTCAAGGTTCTTTGGTGATGTATCCCATTTACAAATTTGGTTCAGAAGAACAAAAAATGAAGTTCTTACCGAAGTTGGCATCTGGTGACATGTTGGGTTGTTTTGGGTTAACAGAACCAGATCACGGTTCTAATCCTGCAGGAATGACAACTCATTTTGTAGATAAAGGCGACCACTATTTACTCAATGGCGCTAAAATGTGGATTAGCAATGCACCATTTGCGGATGTAGCTGTTGTATGGGCCAAAAATGAAGCGGGAAAAATACAAGGTTTAATCGTTGAACGCGGTTTTGAGGGATTTTCAACACCTGAAACACATGGAAAGTGGTCTTTGCGAGCAAGTGCTACCGGAGAATTGGTCTTTAATAATGTAAAAGTTCCCAAAGAAAATTTACTTCCGGGAGTTGAGGGACTTAAGGGTCCACTTACTTGTTTAAATTCGGCAAGATATGGTATTAGTTGGGGAGCATTAGGTGCTGCAATGGATTGTTATGATACAGCCGTAAGGTATTCAAAAGAAAGAATACAATTTGGGAAACCAATTGGTGCATTCCAATTACAGCAGAAAAAATTGGCTGAAATGCTTACAGAAATCACTAAAGCTCAATTATTGGTTTGGAGACTTGGTCAATTGATGGATGCAGGCAAAGCAACGCCTGCACAAATTTCAATGGCGAAACGCAATAATGTTGAGATTGCTCTAAACGTTGCAAGGGAAAGTCGCCAAATGCTTGGCGGAATGGGAATTACCGGAGATTTCCCAATGATGCGACACATGATGAATTTAGAGTCTGTGGTTACTTATGAGGGAACGCACGACATACACTTATTAATCTTAGGAATGGAAATAACTGGCGAAAATGCCTTTAATTAAAGATATGTATCAAATAAAATTTGGAACAGACGGTTGGAGAGAAATTATTGGAGAAAATTTCACTACGTCTAACGTGAGACGCGTTGCTTTTGCAACAGCGAAATGGTTGAATGAATCTGACTTAAATAAATCATGCGTTGTAGGATATGATTGCAGATTTGGCGGTGAAATGTTTGCTAAAAATACTGCAGTGCAGCTGGCTTCACAAGGAATTAAAGTTTACATTTCACCAGGTTTTGTATCAACACCCATGATTTCATTGGCTGCCAATAGATTGCAAACGGGTGCTGGAATCATTTTAACAGCATCTCACAATCCTCCATCGTATAATGGCTATAAAATCAAAGCCAATTATGGAGGTCCTGCCATACCTTCTGAAGTTGCAAAAGTTGAAGCCATGATTCCTGATACTGAATTACATGAAATGAAATCGTTTGACCAATTTGTGAATGTCGGGATGATTGAATTCAGTGATTTTGAACAACTTTACTTGGAACATTGTCAAAATTCTTTCGACATGGAGGCATTGACAAAAATATCAGAGCAATTGGTTTACGATGCTATGTTTGGTGCTGGTAGAAATTTGGTAAAACGACTTTTACCCAAAAGCACAATTCTTCATGGAGATCAAAACCCTGGATTTCTTGGACGAGCACCAGAGCCTATTCTCAAGAATTTACCAGAAATGGCAGAGCTAATTTCTCAAAACAGTCAATTCACTTGCGGCTTGGCTACAGATGGAGATGCAGATAGAATCGGTTTTTTTGATGAGAAGGGACAATTTGTTGACAGCCATCACCTTATTTTGTTATTGATAGAATATCTTACAACCTTCAAGGGGTACTCTGGAAAGGTGGTGAAGAGTTTTTCAGTGAGTGATAAAGTACAAAAATTGTGTGAGTTAAAAGGTTTGGAAACAATTACGACAAAAATTGGCTTTAAATATATTTGTGAATATATGGTCACTGACGACGTTCTTATTGGTGCGGAAGAAAGTGGTGGTATTGCAATCAAAGGACATATTCCCGAGAGAGATGGTGTATGGATGGGACTTGTTTTGATGGAATACATGGCTAAAACTGGCAAAACCATTTCTCAATTGATTTCAGATGTATATGCAAAAGTTGGTTCTTTTGCTGTTGAAAGATACGACCTCCACTTAAACAATGAATTGAAAAAATCTATTATTAACAATTGCAAGTCAAATACTTATAAAAATTTCGGAAATTATCAGATTGTTGCAATGGAAGATACTGATGGGTATAAATTTAGATTAAGCAATGGAAGTTGGGTCATGATACGACCGAGCGGAACGGAGCCAGTTTTGCGGGTCTACTCGGAATCAGATACATCTGAAAATGCATTTGACATTTTAAATCAAACCAAAAAAGCAATTTTGGGAGAATAATGGACAAACCCTTGCAAATAGATATAGATAGAATTTTGCAAGACAAAAGTCCTGCCCTTAAAAAATGGATTCCGAAGTTTATTATCAATTGGTTTAAAAGTTTCATCCATCAAAATGAGATGAATGAAGTATTAAGTCGGGGACAAACCTTAAAAGGTGTTGAATTCGCTCAATATGCAATTGACTACATGGGGGCAACTTTGGAATTCCATGGATTAGAAAATATACCGAAAACGGGCGGTTGCATTGTGGTTGCAAACCACCCCTTGGGTGGATTAGACGGCATGGCGCTCATGGTTGCTGTTTCGAAAGCGAGAACTGATTTAAAGTTTTTGGCAAACGATATTTTAATGCATTTGGAACCATTGAAAGATCAATTTGTACCGGTAAATAAATTGGGAGTTAATGCGAAGAAAAACCTATCGCTGATATCCGATGAATATAAATCAGGAAAAGCAATTTTGGTATTTCCTGCAGGGTTATGTTCCAGGAAAATCAATGGAAAAATCATGGATCTTGATTGGCAAAAGAGCATCATCAAACAAAGTATCCAAAACCAAATCCCAATTGTTCCAACTTTCATTGAAGGAGAAAACTCCAAAAGGTTTTACATTTTGTCAAATTTGAGAAAGTTATTCAAAATTAAATTTAACTTGGAAATGTTTACTTTACCCGATGAACTTTACAAACAAAAAGGAAAAAATATTGTTCTTTCCTTTGGAAAACCTATAGGTCACGATTCATTTTCTATGAAAACATGTTGGGAAGATGCCCAAAAATTGAAAAATCATGTTTATCAATTAAAAAATGATTTAGATTTGCCTTTTTCCAATACTTAATTTTCTTCTTTTACAATGTTACCGATAATTGAACCAATTGAAAAATCGATATTGAAATCTGAGTTAACTCAGGATATCTTCGTTCGACCTACAAACAACGTTGGCAATCATATCTACATTTTTAACGGAAACCAAAAACCCAATCTTTTAAAAGAAATCGGTAGATTAAGGGAGATATCTTTTAGGCAGGCTGGCGGTGGAACAGGGAAAAGTTTTGATTTGGATGAATTTGATACAGGTGATTATGCATATCAACAGCTAATTGTTTGGAATCCAATCGATGAAGCAATTGTTGGTGGTTATCGTTTTATACTTTGTAAAGATGCTAGAGATAATCAAGGGATTTACCACCTCTCAACAACAGAAATCTTTAATTTTTCAGATAAACTTAAAACGGAGTACTTCCCGAAGACCATTGAACTTGGGAGAAGTTTTGTACAACCTGACTACCAACCTAGCGCAGAAAGCAGAAAGGGTCTTTTTTCGTTAGACAATCTATGGGATGGCCTTGGCGCTCTTGTTATTGATAACCCAGACATGAATTATTTTTTTGGTAAAATAACCATGTATACTGATTTCAATACAGAAGCGAGAGATTATATTTTGACGTTCATGCATACCATTTTCCCAGATGGAGAAAATCTTGCCGTACCAATAAATCCTATCAATTCCGAGTATAAACATAGTGCATTTGTTGAGGAAATTAAAAATCTTCCCTACAAAGAAGCGCATCAAATTTTGAATCAAAAAGTGAGGACATTGGGCGAAAATATCCCACCTCTTTTCAATAGTTATATGAATTTAAGCCCTACCATGAAAACATTTGGAACTGCTATCAACTACCATTTTGGTGAAGTTGAAGAGACAGGAATCATGGTTACAATTTCCGACATTTACGACAACAAAAAAGACCGCCACATCCAATCTTACATCAATTGGAAAAATCAGAAAATGTAGTTAGAATAACACTTTTCCCGTGATTCTTTTGCGCGGTCCTGTGATTTGATAAAAATATATCCCTTCGGGAATATTTGATTCAACTTTGAATTCATTTTGATTTGATTTCCCAACGGAAACCAACCTGCCGGATACATCAAAAATACTTAAACAAAGTGATTCGTCTATAAGGCTTAAGTTGTTCACAATTATTTTGTTACCTTTTTTAACAACGATGGGTTTATCATTTCTATCTAAACTAGAAACTTTTGTCATCGCCAATGCAAATTTTACAGCATTCAAAGCATCAACCTTTCCATAACCATAAAAATTATTCGAATCCTTCGAAGTAAAAGAGTCTCTTTGCGCCGACATTCTCATGATTTTAGATACTTCATACGATCCAAGTTGATTTGCAACCTGCAACACAAGTGCCGTAACCCCATTCACATGAGGCGAAGCCATGCTCGTACCACTAAACAAGGCCCAAACTACGTCTTTACCATTGTATTGACTTTTATTCAAGATTTCATTGGTAAGCCATCCTGGTACCTGACGCGCATGCACCGCTGATGCCACGAGTTGTCCAGGAGCAGAAATATCAGGTTTAATGCGTCCATCAATCGCTGGTCCTCGGCTACTGAAAGATGCCAACTTCCCTACTGTCAACGCATAGTCGTTTTTTGGATTTCCTTCAAAATTCACCCATTCATTTCTATTTGTATAGGCTCCAACACTCAACACCGCTTTTCCAGTTCCTCCGTTTTCGCCCATTGTGCTATTTTCATCTCCTTCAACAAAATTTGCAGGAAATAGTCCGTTAATATAACTTCTGAACGTTCCAGATGTCCAATCGAATGTTCGACCTGAATTCCATCCATGTATCTCTCCTTTCCCCTTGAACGACAATCGCACAAAAGTATGTGGACCAGATGTTTGTGCCGACAACAAGCAATTTGATTTGCCATTATTGATATAATTTTTTTGAAATGATAGAGTAAAAACAATTGAATCTTGAGAATCTGTATACTTATCTGAAATCACGTTGTCTTGAAGAAAGGAATAATAAGGACTTTGATAGACAGTTTGATTCAAAGAATCTATTAATGAAACGCTCACTGAGACATCTGATTCTTTTTCAGCCCAAAAGTCGCAATAAACATCTTCTGTTTTATAATTTTTACGGCTTCTGTCCATGGCCAAGGTATGAAACGTATCGTTATTTAGCGATAAAAATAGATGCATATTGCTTTTTCCATCATTTCCATTGGCGCCAACGATGACTCTTCCCAAGGGATAATTCCCCCAAATGCTCGGTTGTTTCAGTATATTTTCAACCGATAAATCAAAAAGTGAAGTTCCATCGTGAGGACCTGTATGCATACCCCAACTAAGATTACAGGTAATTGGAAATTTAATGGAGTCGGCGTATTTTATGAGATAATCATATCCATCTAATATTGTGGGATTTGCAACTACAAAATCCCCTTTTGCGCTGCCTGATAGTACACCGTTTTTGTATTTTATTGAAACGAATGCTAAGGTAGCATCGGGTGCCACTCCAGCATACAGGTTGTTAGGTGATTGAAAGCCAGAACCAGCTGAAATACCCGCAACATGTGTTCCATGTGTACCATCATCGTCAATTTCCGATAATATGGCACTTTCATTGGTTAACAACGACCCATATTGATACAGTTTAGGTTTAGGTCCTTGATTATTTGATTGATTCCAAAATCGTTTTACACGGTAAGATGTTCCATTATCATTGTAAAAAGTAGGATGATCTGTCTGAAATCCAATGTCAACAATACCAACCAATACACCTTTGCCCCTAGTTAATTGGCTAGGTTGTAATCCGCGGTGCATTTGAGCCTGAATGACTTTAGAATGAACCCGTGCTTTGTCATTTAAAGGTCGTGGGGAGTTCATTTTGTGAGACAATTCAATATGATCCACACGATCATCATTGCACAGCATATGAATGTCGGACAATTCCAATTTCATGTGTGCAATATTTCCATACTTGTTTGTTATGAGGGACGTTAGATCGGAAACATCATTTTCTGTGAGATTATCTTTGAATTGCACCAGTGCAAAAAATCTACCATTTTCATCTTTTAAAAATAAATTGGAAAGCGGTTGTTTCTCCAATATCAATAGTTTGCTGATAGCAGATAATTTCGGAGATTTCTGAAATGTAAAATACGATTGTGCATTTAATTGAAGCACACACAAGAAGGTCAAAATATTTACAAAAAACAACAAAAAAGAACTTTTCTTCATCACAACCTCAATGTTAAGAAAAAAGTTCAATAATTCAATGAAAGTATGAAAAAGTGACCCTATTTTTGCGCAAATGACTGATTTTTCATGGCTTGAAAGAACTGAATTGCTTGTTGGAGAACAACAATTACAGAAATTGATTCAATCTAACGTATTGGTGGTAGGACTTGGTGGTGTGGGAAGTTTTGCCGCTGAATTTGTCTGCAGAGCAGGAATTGGCAATATGACCATTATTGACGGAGATGTAGTTGATAAAACGAACAAGAATCGACAGTTGCCTGCTTTAACTTCTACCGTAGGTAAAGGAAAAGCGGAGGTAATGGCTCAGCGATTACTTGACATCAATCCAAATTTAAATCTAACGGTCATTGATAAATTTCAACGTCCAGAAGACAACATTCAATTAATTCGCAAAAGTCAGTTTGATTACGTAATGGATTGCATCGACTCAGTGTCCCCCAAAATTTATTTGATTAAAACATGTGTTGAAGAAAATCAAAGATTTATCAGCAGTATGGGTGCGGGTGGCAAAACCGATGCTGGTTCTGTTACGGTAGGCGATATTTCTGAATCTTACAATTGTCCTTTCGCAAAAAACGTAAGAAAACGTTTGCACAAACATAAGATATACAGTGGTTTCAAATGTGTTTACAACTTTGGGGAGCTACACAGGCAAAGTTTGAGATTGACGGATGGTTCAAATTTCAAGAAATCGTTTTATGGCACAATTTCATTTATGCCCGCGCTTTTCGGTCTCAGAATGGCTGCGGAAGTGATTAACGATTTGCGAAATGAGATTGAGTAAGACGAATGTAAAAATATCTGAAATACTCTAAAACCTGAGTTTTTCATTTATATTTGAAATTGAATATGAGAAAAGTATTATTTGGAATGGCGATGATGGCAACATTATACATTGCTTCATGCGGAAAAGACGACGGTGGAAGTTCATCATCTGATGACATTACTGGAAAAACAACACAACAAGTATTTATGATGCATTCTTGGAAGACAACTTCTTTTAAAGATAGTTCTGAGAATGGTGTAATTGAATCATATGATGCATGTTCTCGAGATGACAGTTACCAATTTACATCTGCTACTGCTTATACATGGAACGACAATTCAGTAAAGTGCGACCCAACGAACCCATCAACTGCCAATGGTTCATGGTCGATGCCTGATCCTGCCGGAAAAATCGTTTATATCAATGAAATCAAGTTTTTAGGTAAAACTTGCATGTGGTATGTAGAACAAATGAGTGCTTCAACAATTTTGTTGCGCTTCAGAGGTATTGACAACAGTGGAAAAGATGTAACTTGGAGATTAACTCTAAGCAAATAAAATATTTCAATTATTTCGTTCAGGAAGATCATCACGAACGGGATTAAATCAATTAAAGAACCTCGGGAGCAAAACTTTCGAGGTTTTTTAATGTCATTTTTATTGAATTTGCTTTTTTTGTTGCTTATTTAGTTACCAATCTGGTTTCAGCGTTTTAAGATTGTTTACGTCGTTAAGATATTCTTTTGCTATTTTTGAATTCGGATCTAAAACCAGTGCTTTTTTGAAATTATCGATTGCCAATGGTTTGTTATTCAACAGCAAAAACGCATACCCTCTCAAAACATAAGCTTTCGTAAATTTGGGATTTAACGTTGTGATTTTATCGCACAGCTCAATCGAAACTTCATAATTCTCAAACATCGTTTCAATCACGGCGCGATTATAATATGCAAACAAATGATAAGGATTGATTTTTATCACTTTTTCATATAATTTAACTGCATTACTGAAATTCTCTTTACGTTGTTCTAAAAGACCTTTTGTGTAAAGTGCTTCATCTGAAAATTCATTGAGTGCAATGGCTTTATTGACAAATTTCTCACACAATTTGGGATCTTTATCAATCAGGAACAGTGCCTTTTGCATGGTAGCATCAAAATTATTGGGATTCAACAGTAGAACTTTATCGACCAATTGCAATGAAGCGATGGTATCTTTCTGTTCTTTCAAGGAAACGGCTTTTAACAACATGGCCTTTTCTTGATATTCGGGTATTAAAACAAGTTCGTTTAAAGTGGTTAAGGCTTCTTTATACTGTTGACGGGCGATATTCAATTTTGCCAAGAGTAGTTCGGCTTCTGGATAATTGTTATTTTTCAGTTGAATACACTGATATAAATGCTTATTGCAAAGTTCGTAGTTTGCTGAGTCAAGTGATAAATATGATTCTGCGATTCTAAAGTGATACAAAGGATTTTTGTGATTCAATTGAATAGCAGTGTTTAAATCTACGATTGCGTCTTTGAATTTATTTGCATAATAAAAAGAATTCCCCCTTAGATAATAATTTTCTGCGTTGGTAGGATCTTGGTTGATTTTGGCTGAAATGGATCGAATATCGGCCGAAAAAGTGGTATCTGTTTGTGATATGTACCTTGCTCCTTCTGGCAAGGATTTCCCGCAAGCAATGATGAACAAAAAGGGAAATAATATCGGAAATACTTGTTTCCGCATGGTGCTCGGGACGGGAATCGAACCCGTACTGACATTACTGTCAACAGGATTTTAAGTCCTGCGCGTCTACCTATTCCGCCACCCGAGCGTGTTAAGGGACTGCAAAAATACACAAATATTTTTGGAATCCAATTAATTTCTTAACATTTCTGCAATAGTTTTCTCAATGATTTCAGAGGCTTCGTTGATTTGAGCTTCATTGATAATCAAAGGTGGTGCAAAACGAATGATATGTGTATGCGTTTGTTTTGCTAACAAGCCATTGTTTTTCAATTCGATACAAACATCGTAGGCTGTTTTATTATTTCCAAATGGTTTAATCACAACAGCGTTTAAGAGTCCTTTTCCTCTCACAGTTTCAAAAATAGGGAAGTTCATTTTTTTCAAATTACTGCGAAAAATTTCTCCCATATTTGTTGCATTTTCTACTAATTGTTCATCCTGTACAACTTTTAAAGAGGCCATAGCAACTGCACAAGCAAGCGGATTTCCTCCAAAAGTGCTACCGTGCTGACCGGGTTTTAATGTTAACATCACTTCATCATTTCCCAAAACGCAGCTCACAGGCAACACCCC
>CAZYBT010000032.1:21215-24876 GCA_964645755.1 uncultured Rhizobium sp. | reverse complement strand
GTCCAATTACATATTGATCAAGATGGAGTTTAATTTCAGCAGGAGTTGGAAGTTTTGAATCATCTGAAACATCTTCCGTATTTTTTCTAATTTCAGAAGGAGAGGAGGGTTCTTCAAGGCCAAGTTCTTTAGATACAATTTGGTGCGCTTGCTCAGCACACTGGTCACAAATATGTCCCTCCAGACCAGAGATCAACATGATGGCTTCTTCTTTTTTACGTCCGCAAAAAGAACAAGTTTGGCCTTTAGATTTCATAAATTACTTATTTCTTCTACCTAAAACCTCATCAATCATTCCGTATGCCTTTGCTTCCTCAGCAGTCATCCAGAAATCGCGGTCACCATCGGCTTCAATTTTTTCGTAAGTTTGACCAGAATGGTGCGCCAATATATCGTAAAGCTCTTTCTTTAACTTAGAAATTTCTTTATAGGTAATCTCAATATCACTCGCTTGCCCTTGAGCTCCGCCTAAAGGCTGATGAATCATAATGCGCGAATGTGGTAAAGCTGTTCTTTTGCCCTTTTCTCCAGCTGCCATTAAAACAGCACCCATGCTTGCAGCCATTCCTGTACAAATTGTAGCCACATCTGAGCTAATGTATTGCATGGTATCATATATTGCAAGACCAGCATATACACTGCCCCCAGGACTGTTAATGTAAATCTGAATGTCGCGGTTAGGGTTTGCGCTTTCCAAGAAAAGCAATTGACCCATAATAATGTTTGCAACATCTTCATAAATGGGAACCCCAAGGAAGATTATTCTGTCCATCATTAAACGGGAAAAAATATCCATTGCCACCGCATTCATCTGTCTTTCCTCAATAATATTGGGAGTTAAACCATAAATGCCAGGTGCTTGAGCCACCATTTTGGTGTATTCATCAACGCGTAAGCTGCTAATTCCTAGATGCTTGGTTGCGTAGTTTTTAAATTCTTTTCCGTAGTCCATAGTATGATAAACAAAAATAGTGAATAAAAGATTATTCTCCGTGTTCTGCTTTGTGAGAATTTACATGTTTGAAGTAATTTTCGACAGTTGTTTTCTTATTTTTGACAGTAACCAACTCTTTTACTTTATCGTAAGCCTTCCTGTAAATAACTCTATCTGCCATTTGAGAAACAAATTCTCTGTCTGTCATTTTCTTTTGAATGGTTTCGTCTAGGAAAGAATCATTCGGAGAAATATTCAAACCATATTGACGGTACATTCCTACGAAATAAACACGTGCTTCCATGTTTACGTCTTCAGCAGTAGCCTCTAATTTGTGTTCAGAAGCAATTTTGTCGATGACTAAACGACGTTGTAATGCACTTTTTTCTTGTGCATATTTCTCATCAATATTTTCGAAATTATAATCGTTTTCTTTAGTTGTAATTAACCATCTTTTCAAAAATTCATCAGGTAAGTTAATTTCATGTTTGCTCATTAACAAATGTCCAATTTCATGATCCAACCATAAATCGGCTTCGTTTTTGTAGTAAGCTTGCAAGTTTGTTAATACTCGATTTTTGTACTCTTCCTCATTTTGAGGAGCTTCTTCGCCTGGGAAAACTTCTTTGTAATAATCTTCACCTAGCTCTGGCATGATACGAGATTTGATTTCGGTAACTTGAATGCTAAATGATTTGTTCAAATCGGCAATCCCTTCTTTTGCAATTCCCAATGAGCTCGTGATCACTGTTTCGTTGTCGTTGAATAATTTTTTAACATCACCTTTTACAACAGCATCTTTTTTGACACCAATAAACGCTTTTTGAAGTTTTTTATCTTCTATCATCGAAGGGACAAAACTTACAGGTTTTTCAGAAATACCACCTTCAAATGTCTCTCCAGCATCGTTCAATTCGGTTACGTTAGCGTATATAATCGATTCGGCGTCGGATACTTCTGCTTCTTCTAACTTTGCATGGCGTTTTCTCGCATAGTCTATGTCTTCATTTACCTCTTTGTCTGTAACTTCAATCTCAAACAATTCTAATTTGTCTTTCGACGAAATATTCAATTCAAATGATGGCGCTAGACCCAAATCAAAAGCAAATCTAAATTCTTCTTTGTTGTCAATATCTAAATCGCTTTCAACATGATTACTCGTGATAGGGTAACCCAAAATGTCCAATTTTTCATCTTGAATGTACTGATTAATTGCATCAGACGCAATGTTTTGAATTTCTTCAGCAATCACAGATTTTCCGTAAAGTTTTTGTACCATTCCCAATGGTGCTTTTCCTGCACGGAATCCTTTGATATTCGATGATCTTTGAATTTTTTTCAATTGATTATCTACTTTTTCCTGATAATCTTCTTTTACAAGGTCAATGATTACGGTCGCTTGTAATTCGTCTTGTTTTTGGATACTGATATTCACGGCGTTTTTATTTTTTCGTTTCTTTTTCCAAACAAAAAATGGAACTCAATGTTCCATTTTCTATTTTTTGTGCACGCGGAGGGACTCGAACCCACACACCTTGCGGCGCCAGATCCTAAGTCTGGTGCGGCTACCAATTACGCCACGCGTGCAGTTAGGACTCTCGAATGAGGGTGCAAAGGTAGTGAAAAAAATCAACAATACAAGGATAATCGAATAAAATTATCCTAATTCTGCCACACCGTGGTTGTATATGTGATTTTCTTTTTTGATGAGATCTCAACCACTACCGTAAATATTTCACCTTCTTTCAATTCGTTTTTTTGTTTATCCGTCAAATCAGGTAAAATCACTATGGTTTGAAAAGGAATCATGGGCGCTTGTTCAACCTTTGATTTCACTGAAATGTTGCCCAAAGTTTTTGAGGTAATGCTAACCTTTGCTTTCCTCAAGTCTCCGGCCATTGAAAAAGACCATTTATCAAATAAAAATAATTTTGGGCAATAGCCTGCTGGTGGCCAAGAAATAAAATGATTCAAATAAAATGAAGAATCAATGATTTTGTCATTTGGAGTTGTGATCCACGTTACTGTGTTATTTTCACTTGCACCAATGCCAAATTTTCGACTATTTGGGGCTAATATAAACTGTCTATTATACAATTCTTCACTTTTTTCATCACTCATCAATACAGTTAAACCAATTGCAGGGTTTGGATCTTTTACCATTTGTCCGAACATTGCTGCCTCTCCAGCACCTCTAGAGTAACATGTATGTGTTTCTGGACCGGGCTCTCTGCTAAAAACTCCAATTGGTGCAAACATTACTGAGGCTTGTTGGCATTTTTCAGTTCTTTCTTTATCCAAAATCAACAAATCCCTCAAGCCAGCATTTTGTCTGAAATAATTGATTCTCGTTTCTAATTTTTTTAATGTTGAATCCGGAATCTCTCCATAATCACATCTTTTTGAAAAGCCATTCCATCCCGTTTCCGCCACAATGACTCCCTTATCTGTTTTTCTACTCTGAATCTTTGAACCTCTATACCGAATTTCAAAATCCAATTTCGATAAACTCAAGTTATAACCCGATATTTTCTTATTTCCCGGAAATTCATCTTTTAGTTTACGCAGATATCCCCAGCATATGTCGAGTTGTTTGTATTTGAAAAAACTATCCATTGCTTTGCCGTCTTTTTAATCGGCTCGAGGTGAAGACCGAATTTTCAGATATGGCGTTCGGCCTGACTTGCCGTGAAAACGTCTCCCTAGCCGCCCTGCCGGCGTTGTCGC
>CAZYBT010000032.1:0-21205 GCA_964645755.1 uncultured Rhizobium sp. | reverse complement strand
CTCTTTTGCTTTTTTGAGGTCAATTTTAACAGGAAAATCACGAATGACTGAATCATTAATTGATAGCAATCCTTTCCATTCAATTGGATAAATCACTTGATTTTTCCATTTTAAAAATGTCTCTAATCTGTAATTTTTAAAGTTCTTGTTCTTTGGAAATGTTCTACCCGCATGATTCATTAAAGCCAAAATAAGTCTCTTACTCACAAAATCTGGAGGATTGTTCAATATCTTTTCCAATTGTTTCTCGTCTATTTGGTCAGTTTTGTAATATTGAGGATACCAATTATAGAAAAAAAACAAAATTGATTTTTCTGTATTTCGACTTAGATAGTAGGAAAGGCATTTTCCGGAAAACAACAAGCTGTCGCTTGTTAAAAACTCATCAGATTTTACGTTTACACCCTTTGAAACCAGGTCTTTTTTTGTTTGAAAAAATTCTTGATGGTATTTTTTTGCTTCGGCATAATCTCTCTTCTCACACATGAACCCAATTTTGTTTAAATAAAATTGGTTTTGAGTGAGGAGTAAAAAAGTATCACCGGGTAAATAGTACAAACCTCTTTTTGCCCAGTTGTTTGCCTCTGAATTAATGCCAAAGTCGTTTTTTATCTGATTAATTCTCTGATGTATTAAGTATTTTTCATTGTTGGTTAAGGATGCGTTTTTCGGGAAAATATCCAAACCCATTTCTGTATACCTCAAAGAACTATCTGTTTGATTTCTCTTGTTATAATAACTCGCTAAGATTTCAAATGCTTGAACCAAATAAGTAGAAGAGTGCAGTTGATCTTCGTGTGCATCATAGTTCCAAGAAGCAACTTTTTGCATGATTTTTAATGCCTCAGCTTCATTTTTATTGAACCAATGTCCAATTCCCATCATTCCGTAAGCAATGGTATCTCCCGTTAATTCATAACTGTTTTTATAAAAAGCAATTGATTTTACATATTTTTTTTGTTGAAATAATTCTGAAGCTTCTAAATTATTTTGCTTGGCTATTTTGTCGAAAAGCACCGCATATTTCTGAGTAAATTCCTTTTCTTTGTCTTTGCTCTTTGCTTTTATGGCAGATTTAATACTTTCTTTAGCCCAATTTTTTTCGCCTTCTTTTTGAGGGACAATGAGCGACAATTCGTATTCAGCTTTTGTTTTGATATAAAAAAGCTCAATCACAGTTTTGTCCTTTTTTATGCCTTTCTCACAAACCTTTACGCATTTTTCATATTTTTTTGTCTGAAAATACTTTTCTGCTTTAATTACGCTCAAAGGTTGTGCGTTTGTGAAAATTGAAAACAAAAGAAACATCCCCAATAAAGAAATGCGTTTGAATGGATTGAAAGACATCATGGTGCTAAAACGATAAATCAACACAAATTAATGTATTTATCGCTATTATATTTATTATTGTGAAAAATGCGTGTAAAAGTTAACGCATCAGCTGGAAATTCTGTTGAATCATTTTCCGGTAATTGTCGTTACCCACCAATTCCAAGATACAAATATAAATGCCTTCTGTAGCTTCTTTGCTCATGTAAAAACCATCCCAACCGCCATTTAAATCAATTGTTTCGTACATTTTTTCACCCCAACGATTGTATATCCGCATGTTCATTTTCTTGAAACCCTCCAAATACGGTTTGAAAATGTCGTTAGGAGCTGCCCCATTGGGAGTAAATGCAGAAGGTAAATAGAAAACAGGTGGACAACTATCGATTAAATTGATTTCATCGGAAGCAGAACATCCATCAGAACTCGTCACTGTAACTTTGTACGTGCCGGCCATTGATGCCATGATTTGAGATGTTGTTTCCAACGTTGGTGTCCAATTGTAAGTATATCCTGCAATGAAACCAGCATCCAAAGCAATTGAAATGTTGCGACAAACAAATTGATCAGCGCCCAATGATACAGATGGAACCACTCCTTGTTTCACAACTACCGTTTTTGTACTATTTCCACACAAATTGGTAATCGAAACTTTATATGTACCAGGTTTTGTTACTTTGAGTGTAGAAAAAGTATCGTTCGCATTTAATGTTACATCTGGACTTGTCCATGTAAATCTGTTGATGGACAGTTTATTGCCGGCATCAAGTGTGATACTAATATTGTTGCTACATACCATCGTATCTCTCATAGGTATGTTTGCAAATGTGCCATCAACAATAAGTACGTAAATATAGCCAGTGTCTTTAGATCCGTCGGAGAATGTACTAATGCATGTAGTTTTGAATAAACCAGGATTTGAATAAGTGATATTTTGAGGTTTTCGAATCGTGGATTTATTAGGGCTGCCTCCCTCGAATGTCCAATCCCATGAAACACTAGGCAATGAACTTCCTGTATTGATTTCAGAATAATTCACTGAACTACCTTTGCATAAAACCAAATTTGGTGTTTGTGCTTCAACAATTTGAATAAGCCCAACAATAAAAGTTAAGATGGCAAAAAATTGTTTAAATTTCATGTGTAGTTATATTTTACGCAAATATAATAGAAACGACAAGATTTAACACGTTACTTTGGTAGATTTATTTCTAATTCAATAAAAATCATATTGGCGTATATGGTTAATATCGTTTACTTTATGCTTTTTTCGAGGGTCGATGATTGAAAATATTGATAGCTATGATAAAATTCTTGCGTGCATTGAATTACAGGTAATTGAAGGGTTGTGTCTTTTGAATTTTCAATCATTCCTTTGTAATCAAATCGATATGATTTTCCATTAGTTGAAGTCATTTCAAAATCAGTTGAATGTATGTAGATTTTAGATAAATTGCCCGGTGCAATTGTTTTCATCAATGGAGTTATATCAAATGCAAACAAACTTTGTCCATCATTGCTTATGATTAAACTTTTCGTGTTTTCAGTTTCTTTTATCACATACCCGTTTTTTTCAATTTCCGACCAATCTGCCATTGCTATTTGATTTCGATTTTTTACCCAAACCACCCAGCTTTTGAAAGAATTCGGGGCTTTGTCCCTCCCAATCAATGAACTTTTAGAACTGCCGTCATCGAATTTTTCCAAGTCCTTGTAGTCTTCCTTGAATTTTGAATCTTCTTGTAAAATGAAACTGTTGGGATATAATTTCAGCCAAGTTTTCAAGGTGGTTTGATAGCATTGAATTTCTTCAAGTTTTTTGCCTTTGAGTCTTCCCGCTATACATTCTCCGTTCACTTGACGCCACCAACTTTTTGTTTCAGGATCTTCAAACATGGCATTGAAATGATCCATGCCAACAAGTCTGAAATCAGTCATTTGTCCATCAATTGTTGGATTGTAAACTCTGCCAGTTCTGCAAACCGAACAATAAGTTACCAAAACATCTTTTCCGTTTATGATGTCTTTTACTTGATGGTGGTGTGCAATGATGTTGATAGGATAGGCCTTCGCTTCATTTCCAATGATTACCCCAATGATTAATCGATTCGTGTCTATCAAACTTCCCGCTTTTGTAGCAAAATTCTGTTCTGTCATTTTCTTGAACATTGTGTCTGCACTCATCGGAAAATTCGTCAAATATATGCTGGCAATTAAAAAGACACTCCCAACAATTGTCGACATTTTGTATTTGTTCCAAGATTCATTCAAAAAGAACATCAATGCAATGAATAACACAATTCGAATGACCCAACGAACATAATGTAAAGCATATGCAATATTGATGCTGTTCATTTGTTGACTTCCAGGCATTGGCATGATGAAGTAAACACGCATCCATTCAAAGATGACAAACAGAATTAAAATGATGATAAACTTGTTTTTCATGGAGTTTAACCGATGTCAAATATATTGTTTTATTTCAATTGTATGCTAATTTTTTATGGGTTATTGTCGCCTATTGGCCAATAGCATAGGAGCCGACCCATCGAAAGGATTGTTCCCTCTACCAATGCTTTTTGCACCCATTCCATTTGCCCTTTTTACAGCATGTTCCCCAAATCGATTTCGAATAGCATCCATGGCTTGATACAAATTAACCAATTCTTCGGTTTCTTCAAATAGGTTAATCTGAAATCCTCCACTAACCAAGTCACTAAATCTTACACCAACAAGCCGAATCAATAGCCTTCTTTGATACAATTTGTCAAATAAATCCATTGTTTTTTTGATTAAAATATGATCGGCACTCGTGTAGGGGATTTTTGCCTGCATGCTGTGGGTATTAAAATCGCTATACCTCACTTTCACTGTAACACAAGCACATAATTTATTCCCTTTCCTAAGTTGATAGGCTAAATTTTCAGCCATTGCACTCATGAGATTTTTGAGCATCACAACATCAATAGTGTCTTTTTCAAATGTACGTTCAGTGCTGATACTCTTTCTTTCGTGGAAAGGAATGATAGGCCGATCATCAATCCCCCTTGCTTTTTGCCACAAATCAACTCCCGTTTTTTGAAGCGTTTTATACATCAATTCTCTTGGTATTTCTTGCAGTGTTTTGATGTATTGTATCCCTAAATTTCTCAATGTTTTGTATGTCTCATTTCCAACTCCCGGTATTTTCTTGACCGATAACGGAGCTAAAAAAGGTAATTCCGTTCCGTGTTCCACAAACGCTTGTCCCTCAGGCTTCGCTGTCCCCGTTGCTATCTTACTCACCGTTTTATTTGCAGATAAACCAAAGCTGATGGGCAAGCCAGTTTCTTTTAAAACCTTTTTCTTTAGCTCTTTAGACAATGTTAAACACCCAAAAAACTTATCCATGCCCGTTAAATCAATGTAAAATTCATCGATGCTGCTCTTTTCATACAATGGAACACTGTCTGCAATGACTTCCGTTACCATGTGTGAATAATCACTGTAAAGTTGAGAATCGCCCCGAATAATAATTGCATCTGGACAAAGAATTCTGGCTTGCTTCATGGGCATTGCGCTATGAACCCCGTATTTTCTCGCTTCGTAACTGCAACTAGCCACAACCCCTCGGTCGCTTTGCCCGCCAATAATCAATGGCTTGCCCACAAATGAAGAATTTTGCAACCGCTCTACGCTCACAAAAAATGAGTCTAAATCCATGTGTGTGATAAATTTCTTTTCCATTTGTTAAAAATATTGACAATTTTTTGTTTACAATATAGTCAAAAAAATGATTCTTTGGATTCCTCTGAGAAAAGAAAATGAAGTTTTTTTGAACCTTTCTACCTACCTATGCAAATAATAGATTATGAAAAACCAAAACTTCATCTTCCTTATCATTCTCTTGTGTCAACAATTGGCCCAAGCACAAAAAGCAGAGACAATTTATAGCCGAGTTACAGTTGTAAAACCAAATGAATATTATTTGCAACAAGCTGAAATTTGGAGAAAATTGGCAGAATCTAATCCCCAAAATGCCAATGCTTGGTTCAATTATTATAAAGCTAAGAGAAATATAGAAACGTTAAAAAAGACCGACAATGTTCATGCAGAAAATAGATTCAAAGAACTCAATGAAATTGTGGCCAATGTGAACAAAAATTGTCCCAATTCATTTGAAGCCCATTACCTCAAATGGAAAAATTCAAATTCTAACCCAGCCATGTATTCCGAACTTCAAAAAGCCTATGAAATTGATTCTAATAGAACCGATTATTTTCCGGATTTTGTGGTTTATCATGAAATTGCAGGAAACTATCAGCAAAAAAAATATTTCCTTCAGAAATGGGCAAATTCAGAGGTTGCATCGCAAGGACTATTAAATTATGCCTATAACATGCTCATTGGGTTAGATTCAAACTCAATTATTGTAACCGGTGGCGATAACGATACATATTATCCTTGGCTCATTCAAGAAGCTTATGGCATCAGAAAAGATGTCAAAATTATTAACATCCATCTTGCTTATAAACCCAATGTATTTAAAAGATATGCCGCTGAAATTGGTATTGAAACACTGCCAGTTGAAAAAATGAATTTTAAAACATTTCAATACGAGTTTATCATACAACTGAAACAATTGAAAATTGCACAACTGAACTCATTGAATGGCCATACCCAAATCGGATTTCAATCCTCCAATATCCCTCAAAATATAAAAGAGACACAAAATTCCGTCTATGATTTGTCGAGATATAAAAATGGTGGAATATACTTTGCAACGACCTATCAAATTGATTCAATAGATTTTGAAGATTATTTGAAGTTGAATTTGGTGGGACTTTCGTTCGAATACAACCTTTATCCTTCCGGAGTGAAAGCACTCAACAAACTCATTCAAAATTACAATCAGCTGTTTAAATTAGACTATTTGCAAATTCCTTTCTACCATGATTTGTCTCAATCTATGGTTGATCAGGTTAATGGAAATTATTTGTCTTCAATGTTTCAGTTGTACGAACATTACCAAAATACTGATCTCTCAAAGGCAAAACGGATCAAAAAAATAGCATTTGCAATCGCTTCCAAAAATCAAATGCAAAACGAAGTGATTCAATTAATGGGCTCGGAAGACAAATAATTCGATGTCGCAATTTGATTCCGATAAATCATTGATGTTTGAAATTGCCAGCGGATCAACCCTGGCGTTTCAAACGATCTATCAAAAGTTTGGGAGTAAATTGTTACATTATTTCCTTAAAATGACAAACCAAAATCAACAAACCAGTGAGGATCTCTTGCAAGAGTTATTTATTCAAATTCACTTGAATGCAAAAAAATACAACCCGGAATATCAATTGTCGACATGGATTTATGCCATTGCCTCAAATTTGGTTAAAAATCACAATAGAAAAGAAATTAATCAATTAAGATTGTTGTCTCAAGAATTTGTTGAACAAGAAAAAATGGAAATTGACAATCATCAGGTAATTGAAAAAAAGCAATTAACCGATTTGATTTACAAATATGCCCATACGATCGATACTGATGCCGCTTCTATGTTGTATCTCAGATATCAAGAACAATTTCAATTATCGGAAATTGCCGTTGTAATGAATGTTCCCTTGGGTACAGTTAAGTCTAAACTTCACACCATGACCAAAAAAATTGCCGTTAAATTTAAAATTCAACATCATGAAAATTGAAACAAATACCGAAAATTTTCTCAGACAAAATATAGTAGAAGAGGTTCATGAATTCCCAGAAATTCAACCAAATATTGAATTGTCAATTTTAGAGCAGTTTCATGAAAATCACCGAAAACTTACCCGCAAAAGGTTTGTCATCAAATTATTTCAATATGCAGCAATATTGATAGTTGTGTTTTTGGGAGGGATATTTTTTGAAAAATCATTAAATGGTCTCAAACAAAACAGCACACTGGCGCGACAAGAATATACAGGTAAATCAAAAAATGAAAATGTCTCATCTTTAAAACTACAGGAAAAACCGATACTATTTCTTCAACCTAAAAAAAGGGTTACTCCAAAAATTGTAGTAGTTTTTAAACCTAAGAAATATTCATCGAATTTTAATGATGAAAAAAATAAATATAGCAAACAATTTAGCATTGATGACCAATTTGAATTACCATCAATCTTAGACAATATGAAAAATCAAAGCATCCTGATCGGGGGAAAATATGTCAATACGAAAGTTCAGGAATCTGAATTTCAACATACCCAAAAAATCATTCAACAACTAAAATTCGTTTCACTTTGATGATTTAATTGAGAATTCATGCACTCAAACTTTTACTGCATTTAATTGTTCCACTTCTATGAAGAATTTTGTGATTATCGGAGGGTCAACCGGTATAGGAAAACAATTGGCTGAAAATTTGTCTGCGCATCACAATGTTATCGCAACATACAACAATACCCAACCAACTGAACTTTCATCTGTCAATTATCATCATTTTAATGTTTTAAACGCTGAATTAAAACCCGATTTTTTACCCGATGTAATAGACGGATTAGTTTATTGTGTGGGTGCCATTCAACTTAAACCGTTTCATAGAATTCCTGAATCTGATTTTATTCAAGATTACCAAAAACAAGTGATTGGAGCCATTAAAATCATTCAACATGCGCTTCCCAATCTGAAGCTCTCAGAATCTCCAAGTATCGTTCTTTTTTCTACTGTTGCCGTCCAATTAGGATTCCCGTTTCACTCAATGGTTGCCAGTTCTAAAGGTGCTGTTGAAGGACTTACAAAAGCACTTGCAGCAGAATTTGCACCAAAAATTCGAGTGAATTGCATTGCTCCTTCCATTACCAATACTCCTTTGGCTGCATCGTTATTGAATACAGAAGAAAAAATTGCAGCAAACGCTCAGCGACATCCACTTAAGAAAATTGGTGAACCAAATGATATTTCAAAAATAGCCGAATTCCTTTTGTCTGAAAATGCATCTTGGATCACCGGACAAATTTTACATGTCGACGGTGGAATGTCGTCTCTGAAAGTTTAATGAAAAAGCCTTGGAACCTTGTAAACGTTCCTGTTTACAGCATTAGTACTATCGATAATGGTATTGTGAATATGAATATCTGCACTTATGTGAGCGCTGTGAGTATGTCGCCAAAGCGTTACATGGTGGCCATTTATCACAATACAAAAACACATGCTGTTGCAGCTCAGAATCAACTCTTTGTTTTGCAATTGCTTTCAGAAAAACAATATGGTTTGGTGAAGAATTTTGGACAAAAATCTGGGATAAGCTTCGATAAACATGGTTTTATCCAAAGGAAAAATGCATTAAAATTAGATTCAAAAGAAAATCCCTACGCCACTTATTTGTGGAATGGACATTCTGTACTTACCAATGCTGTTGCAGTACTGCTGCTAAAGCCAATCCAAATTATCCCTGCAGGAGATCATGATATGTTTTTATGTGATGTATTATCTTACAAAAATCAAAACGACAATCAAATACTCACTCTCGATACCCTAAGAGCCAAGAAATTAATCCGCATATGAATCTAACCGACCAAGAAACAGACAGAATCATAGAAATGGCATGGGAAGATAGAACCCCGTTTGAAGCCATTGAATCCCAATTTGGATACACTGAAGCTATGGTGATTAAACTCATGAGGAAGTTGCTTAAAAGAAGTAGCTTCAACCTATGGCGTAAACGCGTCAATTCTGGAGTGAGCCAAAAACATCAATTCAAAAGAAATCCAGAAATACAGCGATTTAAATGCAAATTACAACGTCAAATAACCCTGAATAAAATCAGCAAAAGATAAAATGTTGAATACCCATTATACAGATATTTTAGCACAAATCCAAAAAATTGATCCCATTTCCTATGGTAAATCACGCAATTTTTTAAATGGAAAGGTAACCCAGCTTTCTCCCTACATTTCAAGAGGTGTCATTTCAACCAAGTATATTATGGTATCGCTGCTAAATAAAGGTTATTCTTTCGCTCAATGCGAAAGGTTTTTCCAACAACTAGCTTGGAGAGAATATTTCCAAAGAGTGGCTCAACATCAAAAAAAACTACATCTTCAATGGGTTAAATTTCCCCAATCTTTAGTGAATTATACCCAAATGCCTACAGCAGTTGTGAGTTCAAATACAGGTATTACCGCCATCGATCATACCATTCATCAATTACATCAATATGGTATGATGCACAATCATGCTCGAATGTATGTGGCATCTATCGTTTGTAATATCGCCAAAACAGCTTGGCAATTGCCTTCAAAATGGATGTATTTTCATTTACTTGATGCCGATTATGCAAGTAATTTTCTGAGTTGGCAATGGGTGTGTGGTTCCTTTAGTCCCAAAAAATATGTCGCCAATCAAGAAAATTTAAATAAGTATTGTGGCACAAACGACATCAACACATTTCTTGATGTTGAATATGATGCATTCGAAAATATGCCCATTCCTCAAGTTTTATTGGATAGAACTTCTCTACAATTAACAACAGAACTTCCAACAGCCAAGCCTCTACAAATTATCCAAAATTCGCCCATTTATATATATAATTATTATAATTTAGACCCAATTTGGAACCAATCAGGAAACCTGAATAATGTCCTTCTCCTTGAGCCTTCGCACTTTTCAGAATTTCCAATATCCCAAAATAATTTAAATTTCATGTTGAAACTAGCTGAAAACATTCCCAACATTCAAGTTTTTGTAGGAGAATTTCATGAATTAAAATCCAAGGTAGGACAAAATCAGATGTTTGTTTTCAAAGAACATCCGCTTTTTGATCATTATGAGGGACAAAAACATGAAAGGGAATGGATGTTTCCTGAGGTAAGTAACCAATATGGTTCGTTCTTTAAATTTTGGCAAGCTTGCATTAAAAGCAACAAACACATTCAAAAATTACATGCATGAAAATAACAATTGATCAAATCAATGAAATGGAAACCCGATACAGGGCAAGTTTGGTGAATTCTCTCGGAGGATTCAAAAGTGTAGTGATGATTTCAACCATCTCTTATCAAAAAGTTCACAACCTCGCCATTTTCAATTCTCTCTTTCATCTTGGTGCAAATCCTCCACTCTGCGGATTTATTATAAGACCCGATGTTTCTCCAAGGCATACTCTAAGCAATATACTTGATCATAAGTATTTTACAATTAATCACTTAAATGAAGGCATCTATGAACATGCACACCAAACGTCGGCACGATACGATGAATCTATTTCCGAATTCGATGAAGTGAAATTAAATCGGGAAACAATTCCTGGGCATGAGGTAGTCTACGTGAAGGAATCTCACCTCAAATTTTTGTGCGAATTCAAACAAAAAATTGACATTGAAATCAACGGAACATGCATGATCATTGCCGAAATAAAGGAAATTGTTTTGCCAGATTCGGCCTTGGGAAATGATGGATTTGTAGATCTTGAAAAGTCTGAAAGTATCACATGTAGCGGACTCGATAGTTACCATAGAACAAAAAAAATAGCGCGATTAACTTATGCAAAACCAAATACTTGGCCTATTCAAATTGAATCATGAAAAAAAATGGTAAAACCGTAAAAAAATCCGATTTGCCAACAAAAATTTGCGAAACTTGCAAAAAACCATTTACCTGGAGAAAAAAGTGGGAGAGAGTATGGAATCAGGTAAAATTTTGTAGTGATCGATGCAGAAATAATTCATAATCGTTACATAATTATGACATAAATCATTGCTATATATTGTTTTGTAGGTTTGCTTTTCTCGTTTATTTAAATATATTTGTATTTGTGAAATTGAAAATGTGACGTAGAAATCACCGAAAACTATCAAAACAATGAACTATTTAAAAATTTGTTTCTTGATTTCATCAATCATTTTGGCGAAAAATGGTTTGTCCCAATCTATGGCTAACGAACCAGAAATTTTAAAAAATTCACAAATCAACAATCAGATTACATTTAAACCAGATACAGATTTGAACCGTAAAATTACGGCACTCAACTTTCCACCTAATTCCAAATTCTCTATTTTCGACAATTCTGGAAAACGCATTTTCGTGGGTAAATCTCTTGCTACTATTGCATCACAAAAATTACCAAATGGGTTTTATAGACTCAAAGTTTATTGTCTAACCGGTTCTTGGACAATTGAAATAAAAGAACAAGATTAATCACCTAAATTTGTACAATGTTGTTAACTCTTCAATGTTCAACATTTTCCAAAGAAGCTGGGTGCGATGAAGCGGGTAGAGGTTGCCTCGCCGGTCCGGTTGTAGCCGCCGCAGTTATTTTACCCAAAGATTTTCATCACCCTTTATTAAATGATAGTAAGCAGGTTTCAAAAAACCATCGAAATGAATTAAAAAATTACATTTTAAAACATGCAATAGCTCACGGAATTGGAATTTGCTCTCCACAAGAAATTGATCAAATCAATAATTTGAATGCCAGTATTTTGGCTATGCATAAAGCACTTGATCTTCTTACAGTATCCCCAGATTTTATAGGCGTTGATGGCAATCGATTTATACCCTATAAAAATATCCCTCATGCAACCCAAATCAAAGGCGATGCGAGGTTTCTCAACATCGCGGCTGCTAGCATACTGGCAAAAACTCATAGAGACGAACTTATGGAAAATCTTCATCTTCAATACCCGCATTATTCTTGGAATTCCAATATGGGTTATCCTACAATCGCCCATAGAAATGCCATCAAAGAATTCGGAATTACACCACATCACCGAAAAACATTTCAGCTTTTACCCGCGCAGACGAAAATTGAGTTTTAATCTCAATAGATGTTAAAATAATTTGTAAAGGTTGAATAAGAAACCTGCTCCATATTTCATGAAGGATTCAATAAATTGGCAAAAACATATGAAAAAACCGTCAAATCCATATAAAAATCCTCTTTTTATCAAATAGTTTTTAAGAAATTTTAGGGTAGGACTACTTAAAAATTTAAAAAAGATTTTGATTAAATATTCATCATTCAACGATTTTGCGCCAATCTTACCAAATTTAATCGCTTGCTTCCAAACAGCTTTTTTGTTGTGATATGTATAATGTAAAATATCTCCGTTTAAATGTAGTACGTCAAATTTAGAATTCAGTTCGAATCTATCATGCGGATTAACCCCGGCCCATTGTCCACAATTTTTATTCCATAACCTGAGTTTTTTGTCTGGATACCAACCACATCCCTTTATTGCCCTGCTACACAAATGATTCAATCGGTTCATGGAACATCCTCCTATTTTTTGATTTTGAGGGACATTTCCTTGAATTACATCCGTTTTGAATTTGAATATCGAGTGAATCAATTCTTCAGACAAAACCTCATCAGCATCTAAACTCAACACCCATTGATAATTTGCGCAGTCTTTTGCCCAATTTTTTTGCTGAATATGTCCCTCAAAAACATGCTGTATTACAGTGACTCCCATGTTTTCGCAAATTTCTACGGTCCTATCTGTTGAAAAAGAATCAACAACAATGATTTCATCGGCAATTTGCGCTACAGACTTAATGCAATTGGCAATTTGTGCTTCTTCATTAAAAGCAATAATAACCACCGATATTTTATTCTGCAACACTCAGCAAACTTAATACCTAAAATGAAAATTTTTCAGACTATTTCATAAAAATAGTCAATCTAAAGTTGAATATTATTCTACTTTAATGTCCGCCAGAAATTTGTTCGTCAAATGCAATTCCTTGTTTTTTAAGTGATTTTTTAACAAAATAGGCGAAATATGTCAGATAAAGGAAACCAACTGTACCAATCAAAAACGATTGGTGAATTCCTATGATATCAGCCAATTTTCCTTGAATTGGTGGAAGTATTGCTCCTCCCAAAATCATCATAATCAAAAATCCTGCACCTTGTGATTGATATTTTCCCAAACCAGCAACCGACAATGAGAAAATACACGGCCACATGATCGATAAAAACAATCCAGCAGATAAAAATGCATAAATTGCCACTGTTCCCACAGAAACTAGACCAATAATGGTAGCAATGCTGCCTAAAATTCCAAATAACAACAAGGTAAATGCAGGTTTGTTTCCTGATAAATAAAATGCCAACATTTGAACGAAAATGCAAAGGAAATACCATTTCAATGGCATAATATTATAGCCCGCTAACCAGGTGAAAAACATCACCACAGCAAAAGCGATCAATGGCATGAAGGTGCTTAGCCATTTCTTTGTCTTTTCAGATAAATCAAGTGCGCTCACAGCACCAGCCCATCTTCCAATCATCAAACTTCCCCAATACATGGCAATAAATGGAGCTATTTCACTTGAAGTGAATCCACCAAAAGAATCTTTTTTTAACAATTCTCCCAAATTACTTCCTATTGCAACTTCAATTCCCACGTAAATGAAAATAGCAAGCATACCCAAACTTAACTGAGGATATTGCATTGCGCCCCAACCATCCGATGATTTTTTGCTTGAGAAAAAAGCAAAAAGCAATCCACCAACTACCACTACCAATCCTAGTATCAAATAGTTCAATCTGGATTTTTCTAGTGGATGTTTTATCTTTTTAATTGCTTCACTGTTCGCTTTGTAAGTTGGGTCGCTTTCAATAACCTTGTCAACAAACTTTGTGTTTGTATCTGTTGATTTTGCTGCAATTGATTTTTTCAATTCAGCTTGCGCGGTTTCCAACTTCACAATTTCCAGCGCTTCCTGACTTTTATAACTACTAAATACAGGTACAAAACAAACCACAAGTAAAATGGTCATCGATAACAACAAACGAAGTGCTTTTTTTGCTTTTTCAGGTTTTTCCTGAAATATGCCATCTGGAACTTTTTTTGAGAAACCAAACAACGCAGCTATCAATAAAAACAGAATTCCAACTCCCGCATACAAAATAATTACTTTACTCAAACTCAATGCAGCAATGTCTTCATCTTTTATTGCCGATGCTTTTCCAAACAAACTTAAAGCCACAATCAATGGACCAATTGATGTTCCCAAACTGTTAATTCCACCGCCTAAACTAATTCTGTTGCTACCTGTAGATTCATCACCAAGTGCAATCATAAAAGGATTGGCCGAAGTTTGTTGTAATGAAAATCCAAGAGCTACTACAAACAATCCCAAGAGCATTCCATTGAATACGTTGAAATATACCGATACAATCATGATTCCTGCACCCAAGGCAGAAAATCCCAATCCATAAACAATGCTTCGTTTGTATCCCCAAGTTCCAACAATGTCTTTGTTGTTTATTGATCCAGCGATAAATAGAAACAACGCACCAACAAAATAAGCAAGGTAAAAGGCAAAGTCAATTAGCTGACTTTGAAATTGATCTAAATGAAAATAATTTTTACAAAACGGAATAAAGACACTATTTCCGGCTGCAATGAATCCCCAGAAGAAAAATACCGTAGTAAGAGTAGATAAAGCTCCGTAATTTGTTGGTTTTTGTTGATTGCTCATGTTGGAATATTTTTAAAACAACAAATAAAACCAAATTTTATCGAAGTTCAAACGTTTTCAATCAATATAATTTAATTGCAATCGTATATGATTTACAATGAATGAAATATCTTATTGTGAATCATACAATATTTTGATTTATTTCAGACAGATTTTCTGATTCCCTCTGTTTTCAATCTTTATGATTTAAATTCGCAACAATGGAAATTTTGTTGCAATCAAAGTTGCCCGATGTGGGTTCGTCAATATTTTCTGTCATGTCGCAACTCGCGGCCCAAGAGAATGCCATGAATATGGCACAAGGGTTCCCCGAATTCGATCCTCCTGCATCCCTCATAAAATACATACATGAAGGTATGCTCAATGGAAAGAATCAATATGCACCAATGCCCGGTTACCTTTCGCTGAGAGAAGTTATTGCCCAAAAGGAGTGGGACAATCACCAAATTAGCGTTTCGCCTGATAGCCAGATTACGGTGGTTCCTGGGGCTACGGTTGGACTGTTTACCGCCATACAAGCTTTCGTACATCCGGGAGATGAGGTTGTGATTATTGAGCCAGCTTATGACAGTTATGAGCCCGCAATTCTGTTAGCCGGTGGTAAAGTCGTTCGGGTTTCAATGGATCTAAACACGTTCACCATTCCGTGGCAGGAGGTAAAAAAAGCGTTTACCCCCAAAACCAAAATGATCATCATCAATACCCCGCACAATCCTTTAGGTTGTATTATGAAGCATTCAGATTGGTTAGAATTGAGAGAAATAGTACTTAATTCCCAAGCCATCGTGTTGTCGGATGAAGTCTATGAACACATGGTGTTCGATGGTTGCAAGCATGAATCGGTTTTAAATATTGAGGGACTTGAAAACCGCAGTATCAAAGTATCATCCTTTGGGAAAACCTTTCATAGCACGGGCTGGAAAATGGGTTATTTGACAGCATCGGAAAAATTGACAACCGAACTGAGAAAAGTGTATCAATTTTTAGCCTTTTCTTGTAACAGTGCCGCACAATACGGATTGGAAAAATTTATGACAGAAAATGCACAATGGGAAAAAGAGCTGTCGCAGTTTTATCAAGCTAAAAGGGATTTGTTTCAAACTAATTTGCAACATTCAAACTGGGAAATATTGCCTTGTGAAGGGTCGTATTTTCAAATTTTAAGCTATCAGGGCAATCATGATTTCTCCAAAATGACAGATTTAGACCTTGCTCAATCCCTCACAAAAAATGCGAAAATTGCAAGTATACCAGTAGGTTCTTTTTGTGATAATCGCGAAAAAACGGGACTTTTGAGATTTTGTTTTGCAAAAAACGACACCACCATTGTAAAAGCCACTGAAATCTTATGCTCGCTTTAAATATCTATTTCGTTCAAACCAATTTGCAATGGGAAAATCCAATCGCAAATTTAACCCGGTTGAATTGGCATGTTCAGCAAGCGGAAGCTGATAGTTTGGTGGTTTTACCTGAAATGTTTGCAACTGGTTTTACAATGAGCCCAAATGAAAATGCCCAAACAATGGAAGGAGAAGCCATTCAATGGATGAAAATTGCCAGTCAAAACAAAATGATTTGTGGTAGCTTGGCCATTGAAGAAAATGGGCAATTTTTCAACCGATTTTTGGCGGTATACCAGGGTGAAATTGTTTATCAATATAATAAGCAGCATTTATTTTCATATGGGAACGAAAATTTGCATTACACTGCCGGAACAACTCATTCAACTTTTAAGTTTAAGGGGTGGGAGATTGCACCTTTTATCTGCTACGATTTAAGATTTCCGGAGTTGATGCGAACAGCATCAGGTGCCGATTTGATGTTGTTTGTGGCCAATTGGCCTGCGGCAAGAATGAAAGCCTGGAACACACTGCTCATGGCAAGAGCAATTGAAAATCAATGTTATGTTTTGGGGGTGAATCGGGTAGGAGAAGATGGCAATGGCAACAAACACTCTGGATGTTCGCAATTAATCGATTTCTCTGGTGAATTTCGTGTAGAACCCATCGAAAATAGAGAACAATTGGTGCACGCACTCATTGAAAAAAATCCAATGAATCAATTTCGTGAAAAATTCCCGTTTCTGAAGGATATTAGAATCCCAAACACTAAACTGTAATCTGTAAACCCGAAACTTATCGTTTGCGTTGCATCGGATTTTTACTTTCCGCCTGTTCTTTCATTTTGAAGATTTCAATTCTACTTGGTTTAACCTCACCTTTAGGCCAAAAATTGTTGCTTTCATCAATATCAGCCGTTTCTTTAAATGGATCAACCAAAATTGAAGCAACTTCCTTCGTTTTCATGAAGTTCTTTGTGAATTTGAATTCATTTTTTCTCCAAATGTATGCGTTGATATAATCTGTTTCAGATGTACCATCTGTAAAATTCCATTGAATAATAACTGGCGTAACTGCGCCTCCAACATTCGAAAACTGAAGCTCGTAATAATATTGATTTTCATATTTTGCGGCAGCCTCAGGACTCACCGATTCATAATTGCGGTATTTATTGACCACTTTCGGAATATTCGGATCTACTGAATTTCGTTGATCCATTTTCCACTTTCCAAAAGTATCCAATTTTTCATCATAGTAGAAGTAAAAGTCCCTCAAAGAAGTATCTACATCAACCGCAAATTTCATTCCCGATGCCAAATTTCTGAGTCTCGAAACGTGGATAAAGTCATCTGAGTTTTGCAATTGAGGCGCGCTTTTATTGGATTTTACCGATGTTGGTGTAACCGCAGTATTGGTATTTGAACCTTTTCTTAAAGTATCCATTACAACTGGCACATTTTGTGGTGCATAAACCCTATAAGCTGTAACTTGATCTAAGCTTACATCCACCGGTTCGATATCATAAAACCACGCTCTCCAAAACCAATCCAAATCCACGCCTGAGGCATCTTCCATTGTTCTGAAAAAGTCCGTCGGTGAAGGATGTTTAAAAGCCCATCTACGGCAATATTCCTTGAACGCATAATCAAACAATTCACGCCCCATGACCGTTTCTCTTAAGATATTTAAAGCAGTTGCAGGTTTTGCATAAGCGTTTGGTCCAAACTCAATGATGTTCTCTGAATTCGTCATGATTGGTTCCAATCTTTCCTTTGGAAGTTTCATGTAGTCCACAATTTTATGCGCTGGTCCTCTTCTTGAAGGATAGTTGTTGTCAAACTCTTGCTCTGTTAAAAATTGCACAAACGTGTTCAGTCCCTCATCCATCCAACTCCAATTTCTCTCATCGCTATTAATAATCATGGGGAAGAAGTTATGTCCCACCTCATGAATAATCACACCAATCATTCCGTATTTCGTTGAAGCCGTATAAGTTCCATCATCTTCCGTTCTTCCATAGTTGAAACAAATCATTGGATATTCCATTCCCGATGAAGCTTCAACACTTATCGCAACTGGATAGGCATAAGGAATGGTATACTTCGAATAGGTTTTAATTGTGTGTGCAACTACTTTGGTAGAATATTTTCTATATAAATGGTAAGACTCTTTTGGATAATAGCTCATGCACATGATTTTCTTGCCATCAACAGTGATTCCCATGGCATCCCAAGTGAACTTTCTTGAACTTCCCCAAGCGAAATCTCTCACATTGGTGGCTTTGTATTTCCAAATTTTATAGGGTTTTTCTCTTGAGGGATATTTTTCTTTCTGTTTTGCCTCATCCAAAGTCACCACTTCAACAGGTTCATTTGAGCTTTGGGCTTTTTTCCAACGATCTAGTTGAGCAGCCGTAAGAACTTCTTGGTAATTTTGACATTCGCCTGTAGCTGCAATGATATGATCTGCAGGGACTTTCATGTTCACTTCAAAGTTTCCGAATACCAAAGAAAACTCGCCACGACCTGTAAACTGTTTGTGATTCCAACCTTGATAATCGCTGTAAACACACATTCTCGGATACCATTGAGAAATGGTAAATAGGTCATTTCCATCTTTTTCAAAGTATTCGTATCCACCACGACCACCGATTTTCTTTCTCTCAGGGATTTTATATTTCCATTTTACCTTGAAACTGAAATTGGCTTTCGACATCAAAGGTTGCTTTAAATCAATGCGCATCATGGTGTGGTTGATAGTAAAAGTCAATGGATTCCCTAAGGCATCTGTTACAGACAATATTTGCATCCCATATCCAGCCAATTTTGATTTCACATCTAGATTTTCTAATTCCCCAATGTTTGTTGGATTGGACTTGTTGCTTTCATTGAAGTAGTTGTTTTCACCATTTGGATTGTGCTCGTTTTCATCGAGTTGCAACCACAAATAGGTCAGTTTGTCAGGCGATTGATTGAAGTAGGTGATAGTTTCTTCACCGTTTAAATACCGAGAATTTTCATCCAAATGTGCATCAATTTTGTAATTAGCACGTTGCTGCCAATATTCATGACCAGGCGCCCCAGATGCAGTTCTATAGCCATTGGCATCAGTTAAAATGGTGCCGAGTTGTTCGAATTTATTTCCGTGATTCGATTTTGGGTTGTTTTTTAAATTTTGAGCAAAAACAGGAATACTCAAAACTGCAAAAAATAAAATGGAAATTTTACGCATAAAATGTAAATTCTGAAATTGAATGTCTACAAAAATATGAAGTTTTAAAAGGAATCCTACCGATTTCTTTCTTTTCTTCATTCTTTTGGGGGATTCTTTCTGCAATCATCTTCACAGACATAAGAATTGAAATGGCAGCAATTACCAAAATGTAGTGTTTTTTTTGAACTTGAATCAGTTGAATCAACAATGTACTCAATGACAATATCATGGCTACAATGATTATTTGACCTATTTCAATACCCAAATTGAAATAGAACAATGGCAATGTAATATTGGCTTGTTTACCAAGCATCGATGACAACAAAGTTGAAAAGCCCATTCCATGAATCAAACCAAAAAATACAACAAAATAAATTTGAACGTTTAAAGTGAGTTGATTTTTTTGTTGGAAAAGTTGAAATAAAGCCGTTAACAAAATGGTAATGGGGATTAAAATTTCTATGAATGTTGAATTGAAATTGATCATTTTTAAAACGCTCAATGCCAGGGTGAGGCTGTGTCCAAGAGTAAATCCAGTAATCAAATACAAAACTTGTTTAATGTCCCTCCACAGAAAAACACCCATTGTAATGAACAAGAATAAAATATGGTCGTAGCCTTGTAAATCTGAAATGTGATCAACACCCGTTTTGAACCAAATGCTAAAGTCCGACATATCTTTCCTAATTTTGCGAATCACAAAAATAAAGTGAAACGGTTCAAATCAATGAAATCCTTTAAAATAATTCTCGTCGCAATGATACTCATGATGTCAATGTCGTTTATGCATCCATATTATGTTGGCGTGATTGAAATCAATTGGATTGTAAAAAAGAAATTTGAAGTGAACGTGAAATTATTTACCGACGATTTGCAATCGGCAATTTACAACCATCAAAAGGTGAAGTTTCAGTCTACTGATAAATCTGAAGTGAACAAAATTTCATTGGAGAAATACATCAAAAGTAAATTCAAAGTGGTTCAACAGAGTGATAAAAAATCTGAAGTTGTACCGCTCAATTTTGTGGGTTGGGAAATTGAAGATGAAGCAACATGGGTGTATTTTCAATGTGATAAAGTAAAATCACTGAAGGAAAATAATCAACTGATTGTGCACACTCAATTGCTGTACAATGTTCTCAATAAACAAGTTACAATCTTGCATTGCACAAAAAATGGAGTTCGAAAAAGCGAACAAATCATTCAGCCTGAGTCAACGATTCAAGTAAAATTTTAAGAGTAAACGCGCAATTTATTTCCAGACAATGAAGTATTCATTTTCTGTAGGTTTCCACTTGTTGGACCACTAACAGCTAATGGTATCGCTGCTCTTAGAACAAGCGCCCATGCACATTGGTAAAGTGGCAGCAACTGCTGAAAATCCAATAAGTGATAAAAATTCTTTTCGATCCATATTAATAGTTGTCTTTAAGTACGAAAAAAAACCATCAGGGGGTGTTGAGGGAATTTAAAGTTTTTTTATTGTAAGTTATAAGGCCTTTGGACTTAAGAGTAAATATTTTTAAATTACTAAATATTTACATTATCTTGCATTTTAATGCCCTTCGTGAAAAGAAATATCATTGCTGTTTTTTGTTTTTTAATTGGTGGTGTTGCATTGTCGCAACATGCTGTTAAGCCACATTTTATAAAAAATAGCAATGATCTTTTTGGGGGCAATCTTATTCAAGAAAATCAATCGAAAATTAAATATCAGTCTCAAAAAAAAGATGCCCTTTTTTTGATAAATAAAGGCAATGATTTTGTATTTTTAGATTCTCATGGATTCACCATTCTTTCCACCAAACAAAGTGATTCTTGTTTTGTTAGATACGATTTTATCAATCCAAACCGAGAATTTTCAATTGTAAAGC
>CAZYBT010000031.1:0-25590 GCA_964645755.1 uncultured Rhizobium sp. | reverse complement strand
GGAAGAAGAAGAAAAATTAATCACATCTGCTCCCAATCTTTTTTCGGCCAATTCAAACGAAACACGGGTTCTGGTTGAATTTTCAAAAAACAAATTGGCAATTGTAATATCTCTGAGTGCAGGAGTTTTTTTAACTGGGGCTTGAAGTAGATTCAAGAAATTATCTGCCGTTTCAAAAATGGTTTGAATCTGACTTTCATGTAGTCCCTTTATTCCAAGTAAATGATTGAGTTCTCCTTTTTTCATTTTTTTTCGTCTAATAACCAAACTTGAACAGAATTGTTGTTCCATTCTACTTTTACGAAGTCGTTTGTGTTTCGTGAGTCAATTGTAACTCCTGTATAATCTGGTTTTATTGGCAATTCGCGCTGAAATCTTCTATCTACCAACACCATTAATTCAATTCTATTGGGCCTACCAAAACTCATGATTGCATCAATTGCAGCCCTTACGCTTCGCCCTGTGAAGAGCACATCATCAACAACGATAATATTTTTATTTTCGGTCGAAAAATTGATATTGGAGGGCTTGGGTAAATGAAATCCGCCGCGGGTAATATCGTCTCTAAAGAAAGTATGATCTATTTCCCCAAAAAGTAGTGTTTGATAACCCAAACTTTGAATGTGATTGAAAATTGCTTTAGCCAATTCAATGCCCCTTGGCTGTAAACCAATGATTGCTGTATTAGAAATATCTTTTTGATTTTCAATAATTTGAAGGGCAAATCTCTGAATAATTAAATTTGCTTTCGTGGAGTCAAGCAGTATTTTAGGCTCAGATGTTTTTGTCATTTGAAAGTTGTAAAATAATGTTATATTCGTCTTGAGTGAGCGCAATAACTGATAATCTTGGTTGACGAAGCAATCCCATTTGTGCAAGTCGCGGGTCAGCTTTCATTTTTTCGAGGGACACTGGGTTTGGTAAAGATTCGATGGGTTTAACATCTACAACAACCCAAGCGGTTTCATCAGTGGTTGGATCTTGGTAGGCAGTTTTGATGACTTCCGCAATACCAACAACCTCTTTTCCTTCATTTGAATGGTAAAACAGGCATTTGTCGCCAACAGACATTGCTTGAAGGTTATTTCGGGCTTGGTAATTTCGAACCCCGTCCCAAAATGTTTGCTGATCTTTTAAAAATTGAGTCCACGAATATTTAAATGGTTCGGACTTAATCAGCCAAAATTTCATAATGGCAAAGTAAAAATAAAATCGCGAAAAGAAAAAATTTATCTTTTTTTTGGTCCTAATTTGGAATTGATTAAAATTCGTTGTTAATTTACATATCAATTGTTTGACAATTTAATTATCAATTATGTATTTAAAAGAAAATATCAAGTTGCTTAGAAAGCGAAGAAAGCGCAGCCAAGAAGACGTTTCGGCCAATATTGGGATAACAAGATCTGCTTATAATTCTTATGAAAACGGAGTGGCTGAACCAGGAATACAAGTCTTGTTAAAGATATCTGATTTTTTCCAAGTGAATATTGATAAACTATTGAGGGTAGATTTATCGACAATTCCCGATAGTCAGTTAGAGCAAATGGAACGAGGGTACGACATAGATGTAACGGGCACACGCTTGAGGGTATTGGCAACTACCGTCAATTCAAGCAACGAGGAGAATATTGAATTGGTACCAGTAAAAGCGAAAGCCGGATATACGACGGGTTATGCCGACCCTAACTATATTAAAGTATTGCCTGCATTTAATCTTCCTTTTTTGTCCCCCAACAAAAAATACAGAAGTTTTCCAATTTCAGGAGATAGCATGCCGCCGGTTGTTGATGGAGCATATGTAACAGGAGAATTTCTTCAAGACTGGAACATGGTTAAAAATGGTGGTCCGTACATTGTAATCACCCAAGAAGACGGAATTGTTTTCAAAATTTTATACAACAGAATCGAAGAAGATGGTTCATTTTTACTGTGTAGTACCAATACTCATTACAAACCATATTCTGTAAAAGTTCAAGACATTCTTGAGATTTGGAAGTTTGTACATTATATCAATCCTAAATTTGAGGAACCAAAGACATCAGAGGAAAATGATTTGGCGCCAACATTGAGAATCATACAACGTGAAATAGGTTTGATCAAAGACAAGGTTAAGAACATTGAGGATAAAATTTAGACAATTGAAATTTCTTTGCGAACGAGGTTTTTAAATATTATCTTCGCGGCACATTGAAATTCCGAAACGAATGAAATTCACAAAAGAACAATATTTGACATGGTACAGAACCATGTTATTGGTAAGAAGATTTGAAGAAAAATCTGCTCAATTATACGGGCAGCAAAAAATCAAAGGTTTTTGTCATTTATATATAGGTCAAGAAGCCCTTGTTGCAGGAATGATTACTGCCACTACCAAAGACGATAAAGTGATTACAGCATACAGAGATCACGGTCATGCTTTGGCAATGGGAGTTAGTTCAAATGCTGTGATGGCGGAATTATATGGAAAAGCAACCGGATGCTCAGGCGGTAAAGGCGGTAGCATGCACATGTTTTCAAAAGAGCACAATTTTTTTGGCGGACATGGAATTGTAGGTGCTCAAATTCCGATGGGTGCAGGATTGGCGTTTGCTGAAAAATACAACGGCACAAAAAATGTGAGTTTAACATTTTTTGGAGACGGTGCTGCGCGTCAAGGTGCTTTGCATGAGGCATTCAACATGGCCATGTTATGGAAGTTGCCTGTTATTTTCATTTGTGAAAATAACGAATACGCTATGGGTACGAGTGTTGAAAGAACTACAAACCTTTTAGACATATACAAAATTGGTTTAGGTTACCATATGCCAAGTAAGCAAGTAGACGGCATGAAGTGTGAAACTGTACACCAAGCAATTGCCGAAGCTGCAGAATTTGCACGTAACGGTGGTGGTCCAACTTTTTTGGAAATTAAAACTTATCGATACAGAGGACATAGTATGAGTGATCCTGCAAGTTACAGAACGAAGGAAGAACTTGCTGCATACAAAGAAAAGGATCCAATCGAAACTACAAAAGCTACAATTTTATCTAAAAAGTATGCAACAGAAGCAGATTTAGAAAAAATGGAAGATGAAATTATAGCCGAAGTGAATGCAAGTGTTGATTTTGCTGAGAATTCTCCATATCCAGATGCATCTGAATTGTTCAAAGATGTTTATGTTGAGGATAACTATCCATACATTATGGATTAACTATTATTGTAAATAAATAGATTTTATTATATTCGCCCCCTTTAAAGAAATGAACGTACAAGAAATTTGGAATCAAAAGAGAGAATCGATCTCTAATTATTATTCTCAAAACACTAAAAAAGTAAACTATATTGCAATTGGTGTATTGGCTGTTATTGGTTTAGGAATTTATTACACAAGTTTTTACAAACCAGCGCAAGAGAAGGCTGCATCAGAGAAACTAGCAAAATTGCACTATTATTTCAAAAATGATTCGATGCAGGTAGTATTGAATGGCTACAAACCACTGAAAGTTGTTTCTGCACCATCGATTGCAGATGATTATTCTTCAACTAGAGCTGGAAAAGAAGCTGCGTTAATGGCAGGTATTGCATATGTTAAAACTGGAAAATTCAAGGATGCATTAGAATATTTGAATAAAACTGCAGCCAATGACGAACTTTTATCTGCAGGAGTAATTTCTTTGAAGGCAAGTTGTAAATCAGAAATGGGTGAATTAGGCGATGCCGCAGATTTATTTGAACAGGCTGCTGCTGTTGCCGACAACGAATTTTCTGCTTCTTACTTGAAAAAAGCTGGTATTCATCACGAAATGAATAAGGATTACAAAGCAGCTTTAAAATGTTACGAAACAATTCAAAAGAAATATTCTACAACACCAGAAGGTTCTGATATTGAGAAATATATCTTCAAAACAAAAGCTCAATTGGGTGAGTTAAACCCATAAGATTTTATTTTGTCTACCGCAGGTTTTCGTATCAACTCCTTACCTACTTCCTTTTTTGAGAAAATTAAAGTGGGAATCGTTGTTTCTACATGGAATGACCATATTACCAGTGAACTGCTCAAAGGGGCAGTTTCTCAATTGAACGAATTGGGTTTGACAAATAACCAGATTCAAATCAGTGAAGTTCCTGGAGCATTTGAATTGCCTCTGGCAGCACAATGGATGTTTCAAAAAAACGAACATATAGATGCTGTCATTTGCCTAGGTTGTGTGATCAAAGGAGATACTCCACACTTTGATTTTGTTTGCTTAGGTGCAACCAATGGCATAATGGAAGTCGGCTTAAAGTACAACAAACCTTGTATTTATGGTGTTATAACCACAAATAATGAGCAGCAAGCATTTGATAGAATTGGTGGACCTAATGGGCACAAAGGAAAAGAAGCAGCTCAAACAGCAATTCAACTACTAGCATTACAACATTAAACAATTACATTATTAGCATTATGGATCAGTTTTCAGAGAACTACAATGATCAGTTAAGCGAAGCGGAAAAATTGATTCTTCAAAATGAGGAAGATACACTGCTTAAAGAAAATTTTGCATCATTATCAAAAGAGCAACTTGTAGAGCATGCCCAATCGCTTTTGCACACAACAAATGTGAAACAAGCGTTTACCACGTTACAAGAAATTAGAAAAGCTTTTGACATGATTCTTGATCAAGAGCGTCCTGTTCAAATAAAAGAGTGGGTTAACGCCGGAAATGAAGCAAAAGACTTTGTATCTCCACCAGATGAACTTAAAATAAAATTGTTCGATGTTGTGCAAAAATTCAAAGAATTGCGTGAAATTGAGCGTAAAAGAGCTGAAGAAGAGAAAACAATCAATCTAAATAAAAAACAATCAATTCTTGATAAAATTATAGCATTGGTAGATTCTGAGGAAAATGAAAATAGCTTAAATGATCTAAGAGAATTAATGCGCCAATGGAGGGAAATTCGTCAAATCCCAAAAGAACATCAGGAAGAACTCTACACCAAATACAAATTCTATTTGGATAAATTTTATGACAATCTTTCTAAATTCAATGAATTAAAGGACTTAGACAGAGAAAAGAACCTGGAAATTAAAATCGAATTAATTAAAAAAGCTGAAGCTCTAAAAGATGAATCAAACATCCGGAAAGCAATGATTAGTTTGAACAAAATCCATGATGATTGGAAAAATACTGGTCCCGTAAGAAAAGAAATTTCTGATGAAATTTGGTCACGATTTAAAAGCGCTAGCGACCATGTTATTGAAATTCAGAAAAAACACCAATCAGAAATTGAAGTTCAACGCAATCAAAATTTAGAGAAAAAAATACTTTTGATTGAAAAGGCAGAAACTGCTATTACGGCGCTTCCATCTTCTAACAAAGAATGGAATGCAATGGCTCTGGAAATAGATCAATTGTTAGAAGATTGGAAAAAAATTGGCCCAGTTCCCTCAGAAAAAAATGAGGAAGTATGGACGAAGTTTCAAACTGCTAGAAATACGTTTTACGCTGAGCGTAAAAATTTCTTCAAAAAATTACAATCCGATAGAAAAGACAACCTGACTAAAAAAATTGAACTTTGCGAACAAGCGGAATCTTTAAAAGATGCTCAAGAGTTTATGAAAACCACCGAGCAGTTCCAAAAACTTCAAGATAAATGGAAAAGTATAGGTCCTGTTCCCGACGATCAGAATGAAATTATTTGGAAAAGATTCAGAGCAGCTTTTGACCATTTTTACGAGCGAAAAAATAAATGGTTCAACGATAGAAAATCTCAAGAATCTGGTGCCGTTGCAGCCAAGGAATCGCTGATTAAAGAAATTGAGGCTATCAGTAAATCTGAAAATAAAACGTTTTCTTTCAATGATTTGAAAGTATTACAACAACGTTGGAATGATTCCGGATTTGTTTCTGGCAAAAAATTCCAATCTTTGAATAAACAATACCAAAATTTGATGGATGCACTCTATGCTTCATTGAGAAATGCAAGTAACGCTGAGAGAGAATCTGCTGTAAAAGAGAACCTAAATGCAATTTCATCCTCTCCAGATGCTAAATTCAAATTACAATCTGAAGAAAAAAGACTAAGAGAACTGATTAAAAAGATCGAAGACGAAATTAGCACCATTGAAAACAACAAAGGGTTCTTTCAACACTCAAAAAATGCAGAAGCTGTAATTAAACAGTTTGATGACAAGTTGAAAAAATCGACAGAGCAAATCAATAAATTAAAAAAAGAACTACAATTGGTCATTCAAGCTAAAAAAGCGAATGCTTAATGCCATTGTTGAAATTGTAGATTATATTTCTTATTACCTGTCTGGAACCACCCGACACGGTCTCCACTCTCCTTTTGTTTATAATTTTGCAGATCATGTTTTGTATCAATCTTCTGATTTGAATTTTGAAATGATTGAAAATCAAAGACTCAATATGATAAAAAGTCGATCTTCAAACAACAAATCTTCATTATCCAAAATTGCTGCAAATCAGGTTTTAGATTCTAAATATGGTCGTTTGTTGCAACGTATGTTGGCCTATTATCATCCCAAATCCGTTCTTGAAATTGGAAACCATACAGGCATAGAAACCAACTACATTTTGAGCAATTGGGCAATGAAAAATCAACCATTACAGTTTTATGGTTCCGTTGAAAATGATCCATATTTTCAGAAAGTAAAACAAGAAACACTTTCTTCGTTTGTTTCACATTACCAATCAGATTCTTTTCAATTCATCGACTCCGGCGTCCCTCAAAAAAATCAATTGATTGATTTAATCGTCATTTATGGAGATCAAGATTCCCAAAATTATTGGAAATTCTATGATCAATACAAACCTCATTTAGGTACACAGTCGATGTTAGTTTTAACCAATATACGATATTCAAACGATCACTTCATGGTTTGGTGCCAGATGACACATTTAAAAGAAGTAACGGCATCTATAGAGCTATTTAACATGGGAATTTTATTTTTTAGAACAGAACAACAACAACAAAAGTTTATATTGCGTTATTAAATGTCACATTCACATCAAATTAGAGTCCGATATGCTGAGTGCGATCGAATGGGTTTTGTTCACCATTCTGTTTATGCCCTTTATTTTGAAGAAGCACGCACCGAAATTTTAAGAAAAAAAGGAATCACATACAAAGACCTCGAAGATGATGGAATTATCATGCCTGTGAGGAGTATGAAGTTCGATTTTAAAAAAGCAGGACGCTATGATGATCTCTTGACCATTGAAGTTGAAATTATTGGAACTCCTGAAATAAGATGTAATTTTGCATATAAGACCATCAATCAACTCGGTGAAATTCTCAATTTTGGTGAAACAGAACTTTTTTTTGTGAGAAAAGAAGACTTGAGACCAATAAAATTGCCCGAAAAATACAAGTCATACCTAATGAATTAATATGGGACATTTCTATAAGTCGAAACATCATCAAAATGTTGGTACCGATCTCAAAGACGGTTCAGAAAATCTTATAGAAAAACCAGGAATAGAAACTACTGAATCTATAAACGACACAATTCATCCTTTTTTAGAATATCTCAAAACTAAAACGATTAAAGGATTATCGGGACATAGTATCTATGATGTAGGCAGATATTTTTTTCGATCAATGTTTATGGAAAATCTGAATATTCGAGCGTCTAGCTTGAGTTTTAACTTTTTCACAGCGTTATTCCCTGCCCTGATTTTCCTGTTGACTTTAATTGCGTATTTGCCTATAAAAGGTATCAAATCACAATTTATCAATCAACTTTCAATCATTTTACCCACTAAAACTTACCAAGAAATTTCAAGTACCATTTTGGAAATTCTACACAAACAAAACTCTAGCTTATTGTCGTTTGGTTTTATATTAACCATTTATTTTGCATCCAACTCCTTTCATTTAATGATCAATACTTTCAATAGCAATGTTGCCGTTCCACAGAAAAAGAATTGGTTTCATATAAGAGGCAAGGCTATTTTTTTGACGTTTTGGATGAGTATCCTCATCATTGTTTTTCTATTGCTGGTTACGTGGAGTCATCAAATTGAATCTTATATGATTAAAAATGATTGGCCGCTATTGTCGTTGGCTGGTATTTTGTTTGCAACGTTGAAATATGCCTTGATTGTAGCCTTATTTCTTTTCGCTATATCAAGCATTTATTATTATGCCCCATCCAATCATCAACGTTGGAGATTTTTTTCTGTAGGTGCCATTTTTACCACTATTTTATCACTAATTTCAACATTTGGATTTAGTATCTATGTCAATAATTTCGACAGCTACAATAAAGTTTATGGTTCAATTGGTGCAATTTTAGCGCTTATGGTATTGATTTACATCAATATTCTCATCATCTTAATTGGATTTGAGTTAAACGCGAGTATTGATAAAGTAGAAATATCGAAAAAGAGAAAAATTGACAGGGAAAAAATTAGCCAATAAAAATCTTTTCGATGATAGGTGCTTGAAATGTTTCATTAATTCTTTTGAGCAATAATTCTTTCTGAAGAAACATCTCATTTTTCAATGGGGCATTGTCAAATTTTACATATAAAGTTTTATTTAACATTTTCAATTCAGATGTATGTTTGAAAACCAAATGACCCACAATTTCCTCCCACCGATTGATGATATCCATCTCCGTCATTTTCGGCTGTAGGCGATAACGCTTCATCATGGCCTCAATCACCGTGCCTATTGGTTTCTCTTTATTGCTTTTACCGTCCATGTTTTATAGCTAAATTACTTTTTCTGTAACCGTATGCGAAATACAAAATTAATCCAATTACAAACCATCCACCAAACCAAATCCAATTTTCTTTTTTCATTCCAGTCAACAAATAACTGCATGTTGTTAATCCTAAAATTGGGATCAATGACCACTTCTTAATATACGTAAAAATTGCGAGAAAAACAAAGAAAATCCACATGATTCTATGCGAAAAATGAAACATTGTATCGAATTTAAAATCAACAAGTTCAGTAAAATATCCCTCAATATTAAAATAAATAATACCTGCAGAAATGATCAAAAGTAAAGGAAAAATAAATTGCGCATTGATATATTTCAAGCTGAATGTCCCACTTTGAACTCCATCTCGCTTTGGAAGCAGAAGCACCCCTCCACATACCAAAATAAAGGCTAAAATGGTGCCAATAGATGTGAAATCGAGTACAAAATTTTCATCAGTAAACAAAATTGGAACACCTACAACAAATCCCGTTACAATTGTAGAAAATCCCGGTGTTTTATGCTTCGGATGAATCTTAGAAAATGATTTTGGCAGCAATCCATCTCGGCTCATAGACATCCAGATTCTCGGCTGTCCCATTTGAAACACCAATAACACACTAGCCATGGCCACAACTGCACTTACACTTACAACATATTCAAGCCATTTAATATTTTTATAACCCAGAACAAACGCCAATGGATCGTCAACACCCAAAAGATGATATGGAGCCATTCCTGTGAGAACCAATGAGATGAGAATATATAAAACACTACAGATAATCAGTGAATAAAACATTCCTCGCGGTAAATCACGCTTTGGATTTTTACTTTCTTCTGCCAATGTACTTACAGCATCGAAACCAATATATGTAAAAAACACCGCCGACACTCCGCCCATGATTCCTTTAAATCCATTCGGAACAAACGGTGTATAATTCTCCAAATCAATGTAGAAAACTCCAACAAAAATGATGAGTACAATGATTGCAATTTTAAGCAATACCATGGCATTAGAAGTGTTTCTTGATTCTTGTATTCCTCTGTAAACTAGCATGGTAATCAAAATGTTGATCAGCAATGCAGGGGCATCAAAAATAATTTTGAGGGACGATAACCGAGGAGCAGAAACCCAAGCTTGTAATGCGGAAACCTCGTCTGTACTGAGTCCATGTGATTTTCCAAACATCGCAATTTCCTTTAAATCTGAAAACTGATGGTTCACCAAATTTGCATGATTGAGCGCAAATGCACTCGCAGTTTTATAGTCAATAATCATCCATCTTGGTAAATGGAAATTCATTGCATCCAGCAAATGTGTGAAATATCCACTCCATGAAAAAGCGATATAAATGTTACCAATAGAATACTCCATGAGCAATGCCCAGCCTATTATCCATGCAAATAATTCACCAAATGAAGCGTATGCATAGGTGTATGCACTACCAGAAACTGGAATTCTACTTGAAAATTCTGCATAACACAGAGCAGCAAAACCACAAGCAATTGCACAAATAATAAATAAGAAAATCACACCTGGCCCTCCTTCTGCGCAGGCTTTACCAACTGAGCTAAATATACCTCCACCTATAATTGCTGCAATACCAAAAAGCGTTAAATCTCTAACTGTTAACACCTTATTCAGCGAATGATGCTCTTCAGAAATAAAATTAGTTTTCCTGCGAAATAATGACTTAAACATGATCAATTTAACTACGATATTACGTCTGATCCCGTTTGAAATCAAATCTTTTTATTATATTTGTTTTATGAAACGAATTTTGGTATTTGTAGTACTAATATTCACCATGCTCAGCAGCGGTATGTTTCATATTGTATTACACGTTTGCACTTCATCGGAACGTGAAGAAATAGAAACCAATACTTGCTGTCAATCAAAATCAAAGTTACCAAAATGCTGCAAAGCTGAGAATAAAATTGAAGTTGAACCTTCTTTTTGCTGTTCCAACATTCAATTTTATTACATTACTCCGAAATTCAATGATGGATTTAAAAAAATTCTAAATATTCCATTACAACCTTATATTGAATTATTGGACCAAAATCAAAATTTTAGTTTCAATCAAAACATTCAGTATAAACAAATTTCAGACAATCATCAATATCCACCACCCAATCCTTTTCAGGAGAAAATTTGCGTTTGGATTATTTAATATTTCATTTTTACTCTGTTTTAATCGAAAGTCAAAAATTGCTTTCAAATTGATTATCAAATAATTAAAATAAAAAATGAAAAACCTTAAAAATATTATCATCGCATTAATTGCAGTATTCTGCATTGTAAATATCCTGGGAATGATAACTCCCAACCCTCCTAAAAAAACAACAATTACCTTCAAAGTACACGGCGTTTGTGGAGATTGTAAAGAAAGAATTGAGGATGCCCTCGACAGAAAAGGCATTTATAAAGCGATTTACGATTTTAAATCACAAATGCTCACCATCACCTACAAAACTGGTGCGTTTAAAGAAGAACAGTTTCACAATATGGTAGCGATGGTGGGACATGACACTGAGTTAGTAAAAGCAGACAACGTTGTGTACAGCAACCTGCCTGAATGTTGTAAATATAGAGATGGTGCAAAATGCAGCGACGAGGAAAAAGATTAATCTTTGTTGCTCTAATTTCGCTTACATCATCACTCAATGCTCAATCAGACAGTACCAAAGCAGACACCATTAAAACGGTGAATGTTGGTGTAGAACAAGCGGGAGTGATTTATGATGCAAGTGGAGCCACAATGAAACAATTAATGACTCAAAATGAGTTTAAAAAAGCTGCATGCTGCACTCTTTCTGAAAGCTTTGAATTGAGCAACACCGTCGAAATTTCAAATTCCGACGGTGTTTCAGGTATCCGACAAGTTGAAATGATGGGACTTAATGGCAAATATGCCCTGCTTACCAGAGATAATATTCCTCAAATGGGTGGATTGGCCATTTTGAATGGATTAAACAACATTCCAGGACCAATGGTTTCAGATGTACGTTTAGCCAAAGGTATTGGCTCAGTAACCTTGGGCTATGAAGGAATTACCGGCGGAATCGATTATGGACTAAAATCTTCCGAAAATAGTCCGAAATTAGAGTTCAATGCTTATCAAAACAACCAAGGTAGAAGTGAAATCAATTTGATTCACAGTAAAAAGTTTAAAAATCATGTACAACACTTCACCTATTTACATCTTGGAAGTCAGTATTTTACCACGGATATGAATATGGATATGTTTGCTGATATGCCTCTTACCAATCGAATTTTTGCAGGCAATCATTTGAGCTTTCATAAAAACAAGGTTGAAGGACAGTTTGGTGTGACTTTTTGGAATGAACAAAAACAAAATGGACAAGTTTCAATGGATAATGCGAACGAATTGTCGACCCTTCCGAATGCATTTAAATTCAAACAAGATGAATTTAAATTCGATGTTTTTGGTAAACTAGGATTCATATTGAATGAGAAAAGAGAAAGTAGCTTCGGAAATATTCTCAATTTTTCAACTCACAAAAACCATTCATTGCTTAATTCTTATGTTGATAGACATTATGAGGGACAAGAAAAAAAGCTTTCTTATTCTGGAGTTTACCAAGGTAATTTGAATTCACGATTTACCATCAAAACTGGAATCTCAGCAATGATCAACCAAATGGATGAAAAATTAATCGACACAATTGGAACCAACATAAATTCATCCTATTCTGAAAAACAAATTGGTGCCTTTTCTGAAATCGTATATAAGCAAAAAAAGGTATCGTTGGTATTGGGATTACGCGGCGATTATCACAATCTTTATGGATTGTTTTTCACACCGCGTTTGCATTCAAAAATAGAATTCAACAAAAACAATAAATTGTTTTTGCAAGCTGGAGTAGGCAGAAGAACCGCTTATGCGTTGATCGAAAATTTACCATTGTTCATCAACAACAGAAGCATTTTAAGAGAATTATACCCCGGCAAAATCCCATATGGATTGCCTCAAGAAATTGGATACAATGCAGGAGTGAGTTTTTTGAGAAATTTCTTCTTTATGAATTACCCAAGTACTTTAACAGTAGATGTTTTTACCACACAATTCCAAAATCAAGTAATTGTTGATAGAGATGAATCTTTAAATTTTATGAAAATTTCTTCTAAAAACAATGATTTCGCAGGTTCCGTTAAAAGCATTCACATTGAATGGACCATTCATCCTATTCGAAGAATGGAAATGAAATTTGCATACAGATATGTCAATAACCAGCAATTTTTAAACAATAAATTCCAAATTGCACCATTTCAAAGTGTGCACAGAGGATTGGTTGTTGTTTCTTATAAAACAAGAGATAAATGGTATTTTGATGGTGTTGCACAAATCAACGGACAAAAAAGAATTGCCTATTTTTCAGAAACAAACAACCAATACAGTGATGCCTTTGTCATTGGTAACTTACAAATACGAAAATCCTTCGAAAATGGATTTGAATGTTATATTGGTGCTGAAAATATTGGGAATGTGCGTCAAAAAGACCCAATACTCATGCAACATTCAAGTCAAAATCACATTTTTGATGCAGGATATAGCTGGGCCCCAGCAAATGGTACCAATTATTACGCAGGAATTCGTTTTACCTTACTTTAATGGCTTTAATATTTTCTCAAAAGGAATTTCCTTTTTGTATACATAAAAATCAATCCAGAATTTGATTATTTCTGTGAGGTTAAAGTCTATTACTTTGAAAAAATTCTCTCTGTCGATACCTTCAAGTTCCTCAAATCCATCGATAGAGAGAATTTCTAAATCTGTAAATATTCCGTCTTTTAGGTGAACTACAATCTTTGAAACTTGATTGTGCGCCCTTCCATAAAAAACCAAAGGCTTTGAATCATGTAGATCTAAGTAAATTTCTAAACCAAAGTATTCAAAAATTGGTTTTTCTGAAGGTAAAATGGATTGAACTACCATTGTAATTTTGAGCAGGTAAATCAAAAATACAAAATTTGTTTAACTTTTACAAGTTATTTTTATTTTTTGTTGAATATAATGCGATATATCTAAATAAAGCTGTTGTTCATAAGGATTTGATTTTAAATAATCTAGGTGCTTCTTCATGGTCAATCCATCATTTCTCCTGGCCGGGCCTGTTTGACAATCCAGTGCAGATGCGTTTTTTAACTTTTCGACAGTTTGATTTATAATTGGTAATAAATCTTGAAAATTTGCACCTTCATTGTTTTTCAATATTTCTTGGCATGCAATCATACACGCGTTTACAAAATTATTTGCAAAAACGGCCGACAAATGCAAATTTGCCCTATGTTCAGAGTTTAAAACCCGACAATCTAATCCCAATTGTTCATTTAGTTTTTTTAGAAAACTTTCCGTTTCATGATCCTTATATTCAATAAACACTGGTATCTCATTCCAATGGATTTCAATGTTTCGGGAAAAACTAAACAAAGGATACCAAACACCTAAATGATGGTCGCTTTCAAAATAAGATAACTGAACTCCACCACTGCAAAAAATCCTAATTACATCGATATCTTGTGTTTTGTTGGCGTATTCCAAAATTTCATCATCTTTTGTTGTGATGAATAACACATCTGTAGGTTGTAAAACACCAAGAATTTCTGTTTTCTCGTATGAATTAACTCCTAAATCAGATAATTTTTGACCCGTAAATACTCCTTGTACATTTATACCCCGTGATAAAAACAACTTCAATAAGTGTGAACCTAAATTTCCATATCCCAATATGTAAATTTTTCGATTCATTTATATCCCTATTTTCTGTTGGATTTTTATCCTATTTACCACCGCTAGAATGAATCCAATTAACATGATGATGGTACCAGCCCACACCAAATTGATCCAAGGAAACGATATCACTTTGAGTACAATATAATCTTTTACTGGAGTTTTTTCGCCAGTTTGAATTTCAAACTCAATATTTTGTTTGGTAGGATCCGGATCCAATATCTTGATGTTTTGAATGAGCAACATCAATCCCATTTCTTGACTTTCCGCGGGATTTGCCTCGAATGAGCCTGTTGATTCATTGATTCTGAATTCAGGAAATAGCATCATAGAGTCATTTAATCGTTTTGCCAAAACGTTTAATCTCAACACAATCCCTTGTTCGGTTGAATATCGATCCAAGCTCTTAACCACCATTTGGCATTTCCCTGATTGGGTGTTAAACCATTGATTTACATTCACATGAGACACGTTAAAACCGCTAAATGGTTCAACTTTATCCATCCCGCTTTCATAATTCACGTGAGTGAAAATATCTTTAGAAATATAATGTTTCGTGGAAGGCTCTGCAATTAAACCCATTTTAGGATTGTTCTGCGTTTTCGGAGTCAACCAAAAAGAATCTTTGCTCTTTTTATCTACAAATAAAATTTGAAAATACTTATCAATCGAATCTTTACCTATTCCCACGATTTTCTTAGAGTAATTCGCATAATAATCGCCAATTTCAATTTGATTCTTCTTGTAAAGAATTCTATTCTCTCGGTTGAATGCAATTCCTTTTTTATCCAATTGTCCTTTTTCGTTCACTTCGGGAGCCATGTCAATGCCGCTCTGTGTTGTAGTCAATACTTTTTGGTTAACAGAGGATACCAAAACACCAACCAACAATACACCAAAACCTAAATGCGAAATACTCGCACCCCAGCCTAAAAACTTAGCTTTTTTGGTTATGAAGAAATAATAAGCATTTCCAACAACCAACCATACTCCTAAAACTAAGAAAATAAGGTTTTTAACTTCTGTGATTTCAAAATTTAAATTAACCAAAACAACCGAAATAGCTGCAAATACAAATGACCACGAAATGTTTTTCCAAAGGGATTTTTTCGATGATTCACGGTAATTGAAAAATTGGCCAATTGCCATCAATAACATAATTGGCATCGCCATCCACAACTGAACACGATTATAGTCCTCCGCCACAGGTGTTGCCGTTGAAAATCCAAAAAGCTTATTGAAAACGGGAATGCTTGTTCCACTAAAAACTTGAATCAAACTTAAGATTAAAAACATTGAACCCATGAACATCCAAAATTCTCTCGAACTTAAATGCTCATCCGTCAAATCTGATTTAGTTCTCTTGAATAAATTAAAAACAAACGTTCCTATAACCAACAAAAAAGCAAAGATGCCACCATATTTAATAACAGATTTATATACATCACTTAACGCAGTTTGAGTATCAGGAATTAAGTAGGATAAAACTATCACCACTGTAAAAACCGCGAAAACACTCAATAAAACTGTATTTTGCGATTTGATTTTGGTGTATGTAGCTGTTAAACTAATCACTATAAACGCCAACAAGAATATAAGCAATTGTCCTGATAATCCCAAATCAGTGAATGAATGCACACTCGCTTCACCTAAAATTCCGCTTCTAGTGAGAAATGTTGCATACAAAACAAGCCAAAATGATAACTGGGTCAGTAAATGTGAAGTAAATAAATGACGACCAGTATTTTTTGAAATCAACAATAAATGAACCGCTGCAGCCATAATGAGCCACGGCAACAATGAGGCATTTTCTACCGGATCCCAAGCCCAATAACCTCCAAACGACAAAGATTCATAGGCCCAAAATCCACCCATTATGATACCCGTTCCAAGTATCCCAACGCAAATGAGTGCCCATATCAATGCTGGATCAATCCAACTTCTGTCTTCTTTTCTCCATAATCCTGCAATCGAATATGCAAATGGAACAATCGCAACAGCAAATCCAAAAAATAAAGTTGGCGGGTGAATCACCATCCAATAGTTCTGTAATAGCTGATTTAATCCGTTTCCGTCAGTAAATACTTGTAAATAATTCCCAACGCCAATCTGTCCTAATATAGGTATTTGCAAAAAATCAGGTCGCTGTTCTCTAAGCAAATCGAAAGGACTACTACCAAATTTAAACGCTCCATAATGGAAACCCACAAGCATCGAACTCAAAGCTATTTGAGCAAACGAAACGATTGCCATGGTGCTACTTTCCCATTTCTTACTTTTTTTGATGAGAATCAAACCAATAACCGCATTCCAAAACAACCAAAGTAAGAAGCTTCCCTCCTGTCCTTCCCAAAAACAAGAAATCATGTAATATACTGGCAAGCTCTTGCTACTGTGGCGCCATGCATAGTAATATTCAAATCTATGATTAAAAATAATCGCAAAAAGAATCACAAATATTGCAACAACTGAAAACGCATGGATATAAAAATTCCTTCTCGCAAATTTGTTAAAAACATCAGATTGTTTTCTTTCAGCTTTGAAATAAAAATATGTTGCAAGGATGGCGGTCACAAACATCAATACCGTAAAAAAATGGCCTAAATTGCCTAGCCAGAGCCATTCACCATTGAATGTAATCAGTTCAGATTTGGGTTGCATTCAGTTCGTTTTATTTTTTAATGGGTGTGTCTTCGTATTTTGAGGGACATTTACTGAAAATAGTTTCTGCGTGAAAATATTGTCCTTCACTTTTTCCTATAATTAAAATCTTTTCAGATCTTTCTAAATCTTGAGGTTTCGGTTTAAGATACTTCACCATCTTTTCCGTACCCAAAGAATCTATCGCTGAGAAAATCAACAAATTAGGATCTTTTGTAGGATCATATTGAATTTCTTTTGCTTTGTTTAATTTACAATAAACATGATATTCTTTATTTGGATTTTCTTTCGCCAAAGAATCTGCTCCATTGAATGAAACGATTTGTGTTGTGTTACCGTAAAGACTCACAACCACCGCTATGCCTAAACTGGCAAGAATTAAAAGTGCAATGTGTATTGGTTTCATTTTTGATTGATATGTTTTTCTAACTTAGTCATTTTTCTATCCAACCGAATTAAATAGAAAATGATGCCAATAAAAATTAGCACCAATATTGTTGCTACTACATTAAACTTGGCATTTCCACGCAACATCTCTTTTGCAGTATCTGAAACATTGTGATTCGTATTTAATAACGAATCACTTGCCATCAGCCAAGAGTCATAGCCTAAAGCAATAGATAAAATAATAAATTTCAACTTATTCATTTTCTTCACTTTCTTCAATTGTGTTTTTTAACTTTGAATATCTAAATCTCAATATTGTAATCCATGAGAATATCATGATCCAACCTATAACAGCAGGATAGAAAAACATTCTCAAGGTGTTGTCTAAATCGTATTTGTTAAATCCAACTGTTCCACCAGAACCAGGATGCAATGAATCTTCAGATAATTTTGGCATAATGGCTATTAATGCCATGAATATTGGAAAAATCATCACCGCATAAACTGAAGAAATTCTGGCCCTTTGATATGGATCTTTCAATGTATTTCTTAAAATCAAATAAGCGAAATACATAAACATGCCAATGGCAACCCCATTTAACTTAGGATCATCTACCGGCCACCAACTTTGCCATGTAATGCTCGCCCATGCAGAACCCGTTACACAACCCAAAACACCAGTAAGAATTCCAATTTTGATAAAACTCTCTGACCATAAATCGTCAACTAATTGCTGTTTGTTCAAGTACCTGATGGCAAATATGACAGACATGAACATCAAAAACATCATGGCAAACCACATTGGAACATGATACAGCAAGTTGCGTATACTCTCATTCAAGATAGGTCTATTGGGAAAGCCCGATTGAACATCTTGCATATCGCTATTACCACCAGATAGTTGAGAAAATTCTTTTTCAAACGCATCTAATGTTAAAGCATTGCTCGTTAATGTATCGTTCAACGACTTTTCTACCCAAACGGCATCTGGAAAATACATCCAAATTTTCTTACCATCTTTGACCTCCACAAAAGCAAACAAATCAAATAAAGCAGATGCTTGAGAATCTCCCAACTCAACATTTAAGTTTCCCTTCAATAATCCAGCTCCATCATGATGTATATCAGACGATTGGAATATGAGGTTTCCTTTTTTCAAGATAAATTTAATTGGTTTTAACTCATTTCCTGGATTGTAAACATCAAATGTAACCTCTTGCAGCGATTGAGATTTTATTTTAGGCGTGTGAACACCTGTAATCCCTGTTTTTAATGGTAAAAATAATCCACCTATCAAAACATAAAGTACAAGCAGTATTCCGCCAAGTTTTAATCCAAGATATTTCCACGAATTAGGATTCATTGTTTCTGCGCTTAATTTCTGCATCAATCAATTGAAGTTCCCTCCCCATTTGTCCAGCCACACTGCTGTTCTCTTGTGCTCTTCTTGTTAAGTAGGGAATGACAGCTGTTACCGGTCCGTAAGGTACATATTTTGCAACATTGAATGCTGCATTTGATAGATTAAAACTGATATGATCACTCATACCCAACAATTGCGAGAAATAAACCCTTTGGTCGCTTCTTGAAAGTCCGTATTTTTCCATTAACTGCACACCCAACATTGAACTATTTTCATTATGTGTTCCAGCACATATACTCACTTTTTGAGCATTTTCGATACAAAATGCCAACGCTTCATTGTAATCCCTATCTGTACTTTCTTTGTTCGGTTGAATTGGATCTAAGTACCCTTTCTCCTTGGCTCTAGCCCTTTCCTTTTCCATGTATGCCCCACGAACCAATTTAAATCCGAGAAAAACCGACTGTTCTTGAATTTGTTTCTTCAAATAGGCCAACCGATCGTGTCGATACAACTGTATGGTATTGAAAATGATTGCTTTGTCGATGTTTAATTGAAGCATTGCACTTTCTGCCAAATCATCAATTGCCTGCTGAATCCACGATTCCTCAGCATCAATAAATAAGCGCACTTGCTTATCTTTTGCATGATTGCAAATTTCAAAAAACCTCTGTTTTCCAGCTTCCCATAATTTTTGTTCCGTTGGATTTAATTCCAAAGACGATGAAACTTTTTCCAAAACATGCGAATCGATAATTCCAGTTACTTTAAATACTGAAAATGGAATGTCTTTATTGCCACATGCCTTATCAATGGTTTTTTTGATTTCAAGCGCTGTTTGTTCGAAAACGGTTTCGCTCTCTTCTCCTTCAACAGAATAATCCAAAATGGTACCGATACCAGACTTTGAAAGCCCATGAATTGCTTCCGCACATTCATCTATGTTTTCACCTCCACAAAATTGCTTAAATATGGTATCTTTAATTACAAACTTGAAACCAAGTGATACCGCAACCTTCGCCAAACCTGGTCCCCATTTCAATAAAATCGGGTAATCAAACGAACGAAAAAGTAAACGAGCTTTGCGTAAATCCTGATTGGTTTTATGTGCAAAAGCCGTTGCAGTATCTTGAAATGAGACAGTTGAATTCACCTGCATAATCTGTATACAAATGTAACATTAAAAGGCCAACTGCCGAAAGAAAATTATGCGAATTTTGCGAAAATAATTCCCCCATACATTTGCAACATTGCGTCAAAGCAATCGCAAATGCAACTTTTCAATGACACTTCCCAAATCCTTGTGTTTTTTGAGTAAAAAATCCAACTTTTCTTTGTCCGTGTATGGACGCTTCTCCGTCTCCTCAACCTCACCCAAAACAGTGATGACATTGTTGATGGAGTTTTTTGAACGTTTTAACAAAAATTGCAACATGGGAATTCGAATATCTTCCATGGCCAATTCTTGTGCCCTGCTCGATACTGTTACAACCACTTGATTTCCCTCCTGTTTGTATAAGATACTCTTAATTAAACCGCTTACCCTCGATGATTGCGAAACTGAAAATTCATCCATTATTTGTCGTAAGCTCGGAATTGGCTCATTGTTATCTGCAACAAATGCAACACTTTCAATTTGTTGTTCACTAGCGGAAGATTCAAGTTGAGATGGTTCAGCTTCCCTTTCTAGTTTTTTTTGCTTGAAAGAATTTCGATCCAACTTTCCCAAACGAGTTGAAGTAAGCTTTTCTTCAACATGTTCTTTGATTGTAGGAACAGCTCTATCCTTCACAACAGCCGTTGTTTGTACCGCCGAACTAGACTGTACTAAAGTAGGATTGGCTAATTTTTTTTTTATATCCTCCAAAGTGGGGATTTCAGCGATAAATTGTGATAAATGAGCCAGCTTGATGAGCATCAGCTCTATAAGCAACCTTGGATTCCGACTAAACTTATATTTCTCATCCGTTTCATTGGTCAAATTCAAAGCGTTGATAATAAATCCTAAATCAAGCTGCTTTGCTTGTTCAAAATATTTAACCTTGAAAGCTTGTGAAACATCCAATAACTTCATGGTAGACTCATCTTTGCAAACCATAAGATTTCTGTAATGCTGAGCCAATCCTGCTACAAATAAAGATCCATCAAATCCTTGATTCAACACCCCATCAAAAATGAGCAAAGCTTCTGCTATGTTTTGTTTGATTAGTTTATCTGTAACCGTGAAAAAAGTATCTACATCTAAAATGTTTAAAATCTCAACAGCCTTTTCATAGGTCACTTCACCTTGTGAAAAACTAACCAATTGATCAAACAAACTCAAGGCATCTCTCAATCCACCATCTGCCTTCCTCGCAATGAGATGTAACGCATCTTCAGATGCCACAATTTGCTCATTTTGTGCAATCATCTTGAGGTGTTCAACCATGTCAGACGCTTCAATTCTGTTGAAGTTAAAAACTTGACAACGACTTAAAATAGTTGGCAAAATTTTGTGCTTCTCGGTGGTTGCTAATATGAAAATTGCATATGAAGGTGGTTCTTCTAAAGTCTTAAGAAAAGCATTAAATGCAGCTGCAGACAACATATGAACCTCATCGATGATATATACTTTGTATTTTCCTACTTGAGGTGGTATTCTCACTTGATCAATTAAGTGACGGATATCTTCTACAGAATTGTTTGAAGCTGCATCTAATTCAAATATGTTAAAAGCGAAGTCCTGATTTGGATCAACATTATCCGATTGAGTATTGATAACCTTAGCCAATATCCTGGCACAAGTTGTTTTTCCAACTCCTCTCGGTCCTGTAAATAAAAAAGCTTGAGCCAATTTATTTCCAGTAATTTCATGCATCAACGTCTCTGCAACGTGCTTTTGTCCCACCACATCAGAAAACGTAGTTGGACGATATTTTCGAGCCGAAACAATAAATTGTTGCATAATGCAAAATAACTCTAATATTTTGAGCTTGGCAACAGAACTTTTCAACTCTTTGCAACTTTAATCAACATTTTTCCTTTTTATTTTCCGAAAAGACATTATTTTGCAGTAGTTATGAATATTGGAGATATTTTAAAACCTTTTCAATTAAAAAGTACCAACAATCAAATTGTCAGCACATATGATTTTTCTGACAAATACGCCTTTCTCATCGTGGTTACTTGTAACCATTGCCCATATGCCCAAGCTTATTGGCAACGCCTAATCAAATTGGCTCACACTTATGAAGAAGACAATCTAGGGTTTATCGCAGTTAGTGCAAATGATCCAGCGAAACAACCTCAAGATAGTTTTGAAAATATGCAACAACTTGCAAAGCAACTTCGCCTACCTTTTCCCTATATGTACGATGAAAACCAAGACATTGTAAAGCAATTGGACGCTCAAAGAACACCTGAAGTTTTCCTCTTTAATTCAAAAAGAGAATTGGTTTACAAAGGCGCAATCGATGATTGTTGGGACAATGAATCAACGGTGATGAGTGTATACCTTGAAGACGCCATTGAATATACCTTAGACGGAATCGATATCGACTACCCAGAAGTTGAGGCCGTTGGTTGCAGCATCAAATGGAAATAATATGAGAAAAGTAGCCATCATCACCGGTGCAAGTAGCGGAATTGGTCGCTCTTTGGCATTAAAAGGTGCTGAACTTGGTTACAATCTTGCTCTGTTTGCCCGCAATTACGACGCTCTTTTGTCCCTCAAAAAAGAAATTTCTCAGTTTTCAGATTGTGAAGTTTTATTGGTAAAAGGCGATGTAAGTATTGAAAATGATTGCATTCAGCTCATTGAGCAAACAGTGAACACCTTTCATCACATTGATATTTTAATTAACAATGCTGGTATTAGCATGAGATCTTTGTTCAAAGATGTTGATTTGAATGTGATCGATTCTTTGATGAAAACAAATTTTTGGGGGACAGTTTACTGTACAAAACATGCGCTACCGTTTTTACTCAACAGAAAAGGCACAGTAGTTGGAGTGTCGTCTATTGCCGGATTTAAAGGACTTCCTGCCAGAACAGGATACTCAGCGAGCAAGTTTGCTATGCAAGGTTTCTTGGAAAGTTTGAGGGTGGAAAATTTAAAAACAGGCTTACATGTTTTAATTGCTTGTCCAGGGTACACCGCATCAAATATTAGAAACACAGCACTTAATGAAAAAGGTGAAGCTCAAGGAGATACACCATTGAATGAAAGCAAGTTGATGTCGTCTGAAAAAGTAGCCGATGAGATTTGGAATGCCATCGAAAAACACAAACGATATTTGATTTTAACATTACAAGGCAAAATGGCTGTCTGGTTGAATAAAATTTCTAGCAAACTCACAGATATTTTAACTTACAACGTCATTAAAAAGGAACCGAATTCTCCGTTTCAATAAGTTTATAGTTGATTGTTTATCGTTTACAGTTTTTGAAATGTCGATATTGCGTTGTAATTTTAGCAGGTAAAACATTAAACCATAAACTATAAATTGTATTCATGAATATAAACGAAATCATCACAGTATTTTTCACCCTGTTTGCGGTGATCGACATGCTAGGATCAATTCCTATTTTAGTGTCTTTGAAGGAAAAAATTCCAGACATTCATCCTGGTAAAGTTACCTTGGCATCGGCAGCATTGATGATTGGATTTTTGTATGTGGGTGACTATTTTCTCAAATACTTGGGAATCGACATTAAATCTTTTGCTTTGGCGGGAAGCATAGTGATGTTCATCTTGGCATTAGAAATGGTATTAGGTGTCGATATTTTTAGAACCGACCCTGATACTCCGAGCGGCAGTATCGTTCCAGTTGCATTTCCCATCATAGCCGGATCAGGAACTTTAACTACCATATTATCTTTAAAGGCAATTTACGATAAAAGCACAATATTAATGGGAATTCTTCCTAATATTCTCTTGATTTTCATTGTGCTTCACACAACTGGATACATTGAGAAGAAGATTGGAAAAGCCGGAATGATTACCATCAGAAAGTTTTTTGGTGTCATCCTTCTTGCTATTGCAGTAAAGCTATTCAAGGGAAATATTTGATTTAACTATTCACAGTAAATCTTTGACAATTGCTCTACAATTCTTTTTGAATCAATTTTTGCCAACAATTGATTTCGCTTTGCCAATTGAGAAATTCGAGCTTCATCGGTAGTTAAGGTTATCAATTGAGCTGCCATCTCTTTTTCATCGTTTGGATGAAAGTACAAAGCAGATTCCTTAGCCAACTCGGTGAATATCGCATTTCTTGAAACGGCCATTGGCAAACCAACAGCGGCAGCTTCGGCCAACGGAATCCCGAATCCCTCAAAAAGACTTGGATAAACAAAAGCGGAAGCATTCTGCATCAATTTCAATACTTCGTTTTGAGGCAAATCAACAAGTACTTCTACCCTTTTGTTAATTTTCAACTCATTGATAGCATGTTTAATAGTGGGCAACATTTCACCATTTAGTCCAATCAATTTCAAATTCCATTGATGTTGTTTTTTCGACAACGAAAACGCTTCTAACAAAGCCAAATGATTCTTCCTTTTTGTAAAACTGGAAGTATATACAAAGTATTTTTCATCATTGGTGAATTTTGCTTGATGTTCATAATAAGCCTTTTCTACACCCTGGTAAACCACCTCGATTTTAGATTCATCTACATCATAAAACTTCAAAATCTGATGCTTGGTGGCCTCGCTGGTTGCTAATACTTTGTCTGATTTAGACAATGCAAACTTGGTTTTTAGATGATAGATGTTTCGATCAAAAAATGGATAATAACGAGGGAATTGCTTAAAAATGACATCATGAATGGTGACAATTTTTTTTACATTTTGAGGGATATCGAATGGAAGTTCATTAGATAGTCCATGAAAAACATCCAAATTTTCCCGACCAATTGTTTTCCCCATCCCCCATGTCCTCCAAAATTTAGAAAATCCTTCTGGATAAACAATTGATTCACTTGTATTTTCAACCTTCTTTTGAATAAATAATTGAAGGTCAAAATCTGGTCGAAATTGATGCAAATCGGCAATCAATTTTCGAGAATAGTTGCCTAATCCCGAAGCATTGTTGAAAAACCGTTTTGCATCAAATCCAATCCGCATTATACCGCTACGTTAAAGTCCCTCAATGCCTGATTAAGTGAAGTTTTGGTGTCTGTACTTTCTTTTCTTTGCCCAATGATCAATGCTGCAGGAACATAAAACTCACCGCCTGCAAATTCCTTTTTGATACTTCCTGGAATCACCACGCTTCTTGGAGGAATGTAACCACGAGGCAATTCTTCGCCGGTATTGACATCAAAAATCTTTGTACTCATAGTTAATGTAAGTCCAGCACCCAAAACGGCTTCTTTTCCTACATGCACCCCTTCTACCACAATACAACGACTTCCTACAAAGCAATCATCTTCAATGATTACCGGGGCAGCCTGAACGGGTTCAAGCACTCCGCCAATTCCAACACCACCACTTAAATGCACATTCTTGCCAATTTGAGCACAACTTCCTACGGTTGCCCAAGTGTCGACCATTGTTCCAGAATCAACAAAAGCACCTATATTAACATATGAAGGCATTAAAACCACACCTGGAGAAATGTATGCACCATGGCGCGATACAGCGTGAGGTACAACCCTAATTCCCAATTCTTTGTAATTTTTCTTCAGAGGCATTTTATCGTAAAATTCCATTGGACCAGCATGAGATACAGACATTTCGCGGG
>CAZYBT010000030.1:7749-25610 GCA_964645755.1 uncultured Rhizobium sp. | reverse complement strand
ATGGCAAAATTATTTGCCTCTGAAGTTGCAATGAAAACAACTGTTGAAGCAGTTCAAATTCATGGTGGATATGGATATGTGAAAGAGTATCACGTAGAAAGACTCATGAGAGATGCAAAAATCACTCAAATCTACGAAGGTACTAGCGAAGTGCAACGCGTGGTAATTTCCCGCGACGTTTTGCGTTAACCTTTAAGTGTTTTACATGAAAAAGGCGCTTTTCAGCGCCTTTTTTTATGCTTATTTTTTGCATTTTGTACAAAAAATAAAATGAAAATCTTTTACAATTATTGTAAATTTCTCTCTAAAAAATCAGCATATGCCATCCCTATTCCCTCTTCTAAGCCAACCGACGGCTTCCAACCAGTGGCAAATAACCTCGACGAATCCATCAGCTTTCTCGGCGTTCCATTTGGCTTACTTGTGTCGAAATCCAATGTCCCTTCAAAACCAACCACTTTTTGAACCAATAAAGCCAAATCTTTGATGCTAATCTCATCACCATATCCAACGTTCACAAACTCTTTTTCATTATAATTCAACATCAAATATACCAAGGCGTTGGCCAAATCATCGGCGTATAAAAATTCCCTAAACGGTGAACCATCACCCCAAACAGTAACCACAGGGTTATTCTGAATTTTTGCCTCGTGAAACTTACGAATCAACGCCGGCAACACATGGGAATTTTCCGGGTGGTAATTGTCGTTCGGCCCGTACATATTGGTTGGCATTGCCGAAATAAAATTGCATCCATACTGATCTCTGTATGCTTCGCACATTTTAATTCCCGTGATTTTGGCAATTGCATAAGGTTCGTTAGTGGGCTCTAAGAATCCACTCAACAAATAATCCTCTTTTAAAGGCTGTGGGGCCATTTTAGGATAAATACAGCTACTTCCTAGAAACAACAACTTTTTAACCCCGTAAACGTGCGCAAAATGGATTAAATGATTCTGAATACTCAAATTATCATACAAGAATTCGGCTCTGTACGTGTTGTTCGCCAAAATACCACCAACTTTGGCAGCAGAAACAAAAACATAATCAGGCTTCTCTTGGGCGTAGAATGCTTCAACCTGTGATTGCACACGCAAATCCAATTCCTTCGATGTGCGGAAAATCAAATTCTCATATCCCAATCGCTGCAATTCTCTCACAATGGCACTGCCCACCATCCCTCGGTGTCCTGCAACGTAGATTTTTGCCGATAATTCCATTATTCGAAGTAGTTTTTAGCTTCAAAACCACCCTCTCTGAGGTAGTTTTCCTTTTGCATCAGGCGAATATCAGATTGCATCATGTCATTGACCAATGCAGGCAAATCATATTTCGGTTTCCACCCCAATTTGGTTCTCGCTTTTGTAGCATCACCTATCAACAAATCCACTTCTGTAGGTCTGAAATATTTAGGATCAACAAAAACCAACTCTTGACCTAGAGAAAGTTGACAATCAGCTCCAACAACAGATTTAAATGCATCAAAATCAACTGATTCTACAAATCCAATTTCATCAACACCTTCACCTTTGAAAGCCATTTTTACACCCAAATAGCCAAATGCCATTCTCACAAATTCACGAATTTCAGTGGTAATTCCTGTAGCAATCACAAAATCTTCCGCCTTTTCTTGTTGCAATATCAACCACATCGCTTCGATATAATCTTTCGCATGTCCCCAGTCTCTCTTAGAATTCAAATTCCCAAGGTGCAATTTATCTTGCAACCCAAGGGCGATCCTTGCAGCAGCGCGGGTAATTTTTCTGGTCACAAAAGTTTCGCCTCGAATTGGACTTTCGTGGTTAAACAAAATGCCAGAACAAGCATACATATCGTAAGCTTCTCTATAGTTTACCGTAATCCAAAATCCATACATTTTTGCAACTGCATATGGAGATCTCGGGTAAAATGGAGTTGTTTCTTTTTGAGGGACTTCTTGCACCAAACCATAAAGTTCTGAAGTAGAAGCTTGATAAATTCGCGTCTTTTTGGTTAAGCCCAAAATTCGGATGGCTTCAAGCAACCTCAAAGTTCCCATTGCATCACAATTGGCGGTATATTCAGGAGTTTCAAAACTCACATGAACATGACTCATCGCTCCCAAATTGTAAATTTCATCTGGTTGAACTTCCTGAATGATGCGAATGAGGTTGGTACTATCTGTTAAATCCCCATAATGAAGCTTCATTTTTGCTCCATCAATGTGCGGATCCTCGTAAATATGTTCAATTCTATCGGTGTTAAAAAGTGAACTACGGCGCTTGATACCATGCACCATATACCCCTTTTTAATTAAAAATTCGGCCAAATATGCTCCATCTTGACCAGTAATGCCCGTGATTAATGCAACTTTCATTATTTTGCACAAAAATAATCCCTTTTTTATGATTTTGGTATTCACTCACAAAGTTTCAAACAGTCTTCACTATGTTTTGAAGGAAATCTTTGTGAATCAATTCAATCTCAATTTCGAAATAACACAAGACAAAATCCACTATTCACAAGCTTCTGCCGATATCAAAATCCATTATACAGAAGAGAATATTTTAGATTTTGAGGGACATTGGGTGCCAAATTCAAATTTTCTTTTTACAGAAAATTTCCAAAATATTGATATTGAAAATGATTTACCAACCGGCATTATTCAATTTCCCAAAAACAAAACTATAGATAACGCATACGAAAGCATTTGCAAAATCCTTTCAATTCACAACGATCTTAAAACTGAATCAGAGAATTTTTCAAATAGACGCGTTTACTTTCCTATCGATTCACCTCTGGGTTTCGACTTGTTTGCCCATGTTTTTGCATTCATAGCAAATGTTGAGGAAAGTGTGGCGCGTTCAAAAACAAAAGATATAGACAAAAACGGACGTTTCAACGCCAAAAATTTGAATTTTGTGAAACAAAACATGCACTTGTTGCCCATGGCCGATTTGGCCGTTGAACGCTTGCGTGAATTCATCGGTCTATGTCCCTCAAAAGAAAACAACTTTTGCATCATTCCAACCGCAGATATCGACCAATGTTTTCAATTCAAGGGAAAATCTTTGAAAAAATTTGTCGGAGGCGGAATCAAACATCCAAGCACATTATGGGATCGTTTTGAATATCTGTTCACAAGAAAAGATCATTTCGCACCATCTAACACCCTTTTCAAATTTTTAGAAAAACATGAAAAAGCCCGCATTTTTTGGCTTTGTAATTTGAAGGAAACGGAGAAAAACAAACAGATTTCACGTGAAAACAAAGATCTAAAATTAGAAATTGAGCAAAGCAAACACCATGCTCACATTGGACTACATCCTTCTTACCAAGACTTAGACCAACAAAAAATTTACCAAGAAGAAAAGGAATGGTTAGAAAAAACTGCAAACACCAACATTACGCATAGCCGACAACATTACGTACACTTTGAACTTCCCGAAACGTATATTGAATTGGAAGCAATCGGAATCACAGACGATTGGAGTATGGGATTTGCAAACACCATAGGATTCCGAAATGGCAGTACATTACCCGTAAAATGGTTCAATATTTTTGACCAAAAAGAACACCATTTCACCATCCATTCTTTTTCGATTATGGACGTTACTTGCAAAAACTATTTAAAACTCAATTTATTTTATAGTATACAATTAGGAGAATCATTGAAACAAATTATTCAAGAAACAAATGGCCAATTCACTTTCATCATTCACAATGAATCTTTATCAGAAAAAGAAGGTTGGAAAGGCTGGAGAAAAACATTCTATTCATGGGCATCAAATATTTAGAACGCTGGGAAATTGACACCGTTAAGTGGGACAAATGTGTACAATCTTGTCAACATTCATTGGCGTATGCACTTTCAGGCTATCTTGATGGTGTTTGTGACAACATATCCGATTATTCAAAATTTTCGTTCCATGATGAAAATCAAAACACATCAGAAATTCTTGGGCAATGGGGTGGACTTGTGCTCAACGATTATGAAGCTGTTTTTCCATTGCCATGGCGACAAAAGTTTGGATTAAAATATGTTTTTCAACCGCTGTTTTGTCAACAACTGGGATTGTTTGGAAATCCAGGATCGTTGAACACCGAAGATTTCATCAGGAAAATCCCTAAGAAATTTGTCAAAATCCATTTGCAGGTTCATCCATTTTTCGGCAAGCCAGATGGAGCAAGCAGCAAAACAAATTTGATATTGGATTGTCCTCATATACCGGAAAAAAAGTTCAACAAAGATGCCTTAAAAAACATCAAAAAATGCCAAGAAGCTGAGGTGGTTTACAGGACACCGCCGCAAATTGCGGATGTTTTGAGTATTTACAATGAAACTTGGGGTAGCAAAGCCAAGTTGAAGTGGTTTGATGACTATGAAGGATTTGAAACTGCATGTATGAACATGGAACGGGAGGAAAAACTGTTCACAATTCTGGCAAAAGACAAAGAATCAAACAAATTAGGCGCTGCCATTTTCCTCGTTTCACAAAAACGCATACACTATGTTTGCGCGGCTCCCACCGAAATGGGTAAAAAATTGGGAATTATGCATGGAATTATTGCAGAGGCATCAGTGCAATTCCCCAATCATAAAATTGATTTTGAAGGTTCATCGATTCCATCGGTTGCAGAATTTTATAAAAAATTCAATCCAATTAACGAACCTTTCTACATAATTCAACGAAATTTGTTCACAAATCTATGATAAAACCTTGGATACAATCAGCGAGATTGAGAACGCTACCCCTTGCAATTTCAGGAATCCTGCTCGGGACCGGCATTTCAAAACTTCACGGATTTTCAGATTGGTCGGTATCGGCACTTGCTCTGATCACAGCCATTTTATTGCAAATCTTATCAAACTTCGCCAATGACTATGGTGATTTCCAAAAAGGGACAGACAAAGCTGCAGGAAGAAAAGACCGCATGTTAACATCTGGTTCTATTTCGGAAAGTGCAATGAAAACTGCACTTTACGTTCTCAGTGGATTGGCATTTATTGCAGGAATTTCAATGATTAGGATGGCCTACAACCACAACCACATTAACCAAAATGGGATTTATGTTTTTATTGGAATTGGAATCGCGGCTATTATCGCTGCAATTACCTACACTGTTGGCAAAAAAGCTTATGGTTATTTTGGATTTGGCGACATTTTTGTATTCATATTTTTTGGTATTGTTCCTGTTTTGGGAATGTCAACATTACTTGGTTGCGACCTCAATTTCAACATTGGAATAGCTGGCGCAGGTATGGGTTTTTTGAGCACCGCGGTTTTGAATACAAACAACTATCGCGACATTGAAACAGACAGGTTGGCCAACAAAATTACTTTGGCAGTTTTGATGGGGGTTAAATGGAACTTATTCTACCACAGATTGCTCCTCGTTTTGGGATTTTCGGGTGTCTTCTTTTCTTACTTCAATTATATCAACAAAGTGTTTAATCTAATGGCTTCAAAACTCTATCTGGAAATGCTTATGATTTTTGGAACTTTTACTCCAGCTGCTGTTTTGTTGGCATCGCATTATTCGAGTTTGATCCGTATTGAGCCAGGAAATCGCGAATTGCTCAATCAGCAATTAAAGAAGCTTTCATTGTCGATTTTACTTACTGTGTTGATTTATATTTTCATGGTGTATTTTGTGGGAGAAGGCGCTCATGGGGCCAATATGTGATGTATTTAAAACTCGAAAAACATACACTATCATTTATCAAACCCGCTAAAACAAGTCGCGGCGAATATGTTGATAAGCCTTCATATTTGTTGTGGCTGATTACAGACAAATTCAAAGTTTGCGGTGAAGCCGCTCCACTTTCTGATTTAAGCATTGATGGAAAAGTAGATTATTTTTCAATTGTCAATCAAATTGAAAACCAATTCCTTAACTATGAAAAACTAGAAGAATTGTTGGATGTTTGGAAATCTTACCCCGCATTACGTTTTGCCCTATTCTGTGTCATCCAAAAAGCAAAGTTTGCTGAAAATCAACCAAAAAAAGTCGAATTTTCAGTCAATCATTTATGGATAGAAAATGGATTTACCTTAGGTAAAAACTCCATGAAAATCAATGGTTTGGTATGGATGAATAGCATCGATGCCATGTATGAAGAAGCCATTCAAAAAATCAATGCTGGTTTTACCTGTATCAAATTCAAAGTAGGTGCATTGGATTTCGATGCAGAATGCAGATTAATTGAGAAAATTAGAAAACAATTTAGCCCATTCAAAGTTGAAATCCGATTGGATGCAAATGGCGGATTTCAAAATGGAGATGCAATTTTTCAACTTGAAGATTTAAAGCGTTTTAACATCCATTCCATCGAGCAACCCATTCAAGCAAATCAGCCTGATTTGATGCAAGAAATTTGCGCGAAAAGCCCAATCGACATTGCCCTCGATGAAGAATTGATTGGAATTGATGTGAACAATGCTCATACGTTATTGAAAAAAATCAAACCCCAATATATCATACTAAAACCCACTTTGTTGGGAGGATTCGATTTTTGTGATATTTGGATTCAACATGCAGTATCTCAAAATGTTGGTTGGTGGAGCACATCAGCATTAGAGGGTAACATTGGGCTTGCCGATATTGCACAGTGGGTTTCAGGGTACAAACCGACAATGCCTCAGGGACTTGGAACGGGTTCTCTTTTCGTTAAAAACTTCGATCCACATACAAAAGTGGAAGGAGAAACAATTTTCTTTTTACCATAAAATGATTGACAACCAAGAATTTATATCAATTCTGAACAAAACGCTCCCTGAAAACGAGGCGAAGAGTTTACTATCGGCTTTAAACGAGCCAGTTTCAACTTCGGTGAGAATAAACAGAAAAAAAATTTCACAGCTCCAAGTGGATTGTACCCCTGTTAAACACTGTAAGGATGGTTTTATTTTGAAAGAACGTCCAATTTTCACTGCCGATCCTGCCCTACATGCTGGCGCATATTATGTTCAGGAATCAAATAGTATGTGGATAGGTGAAATTGTGCGTCATTTACTGCCTAAAATCGAAAATGGGGCCATTGTTTTGGATTTGTGCGGAGCTCCTGGTGGAAAAAGCACTCATATTGCCTCCGTTTTGAGAGATGGAGATTTACTGGTAGCCAATGAAGTTATCCAAAGCAGAAATGCGATTTTATACGAGAATTTGTGCAAATGGGGTGCAGGAAATGCGGTTGTGACCCGTTCAGATGCCAAAATTTTTGGCAAAACTGCGAATCTTTTTGACATCATTGCTTGCGATGCACCGTGTTCAGGAGAAGGAATGTTCCGAAAAGACAATGCCGCAGTAGATGAATGGTCGATCCAAAACGTTCAACTCTGTGTTGAGAGACAACAAAGAATTGTTCACGATGTCTGGAATTCCTTGAAACCAGGCGGATATTTCATTTACAGCACCTGTACTTACAACAAAAATGAAAATGAAGACAATGTGAAACTCTTCTGTAAAGAATTCAATGCTCAATTAATTTCTGTTGATTTTGAGGGACATGAATCACTTTTTAGCCTCGAAGAATCTATGTACAGATGTCTACCTCATAGAACTTTGGGAGAAGGTTTGTTTTTTGCGGTACTCCAAAAACCCTTGGATTCAGAAGATTACCAAGAATCTGTGTCACAGTCGCAAAGAGATTTTGAAACTTATAAAAAGAATCAGAACAAAAAAGGCAAAAACAACCATAAATCTGGTCAAAAATCGATTGAATTGCCATTTTCACATAAAAATTGGGGAGCATTTGAAGGATTTGATGGTCTTTACACATTGAAACTTGGTTCATGGTTTGAAAACAATCCCAATTTAATCAAGCAATTACCAAATGTAATTCATCCCGGAGTTGGAATTGGAAAGGTATATAATGGAGATTGGAAAGTGGAACCTTCGTTCGATTTGATTTCCGAAGATTTTCAAGAATACCCGACCCAAGAGATTGAAATTCAGGATTCTATAAAGTATTACCGACGCGAGTTTTTGAGTTTGGCAAGTGCAAACAAAGGCATCATTGGACTCCGGTGGAATGGTCTTCATTTGGGTACAGCAAATTCGGTCAAAAACGGACTTAACAATCTTTGGCCCGTGAATTGGAGAATTCGCTCAGAATTTGAGGGTAAATCCATTATTTAAATACCGCGAAGCGGTTAAAAAATTTTTACTTTTTTCATTTAAAATACAGGCTGAGAAAGAGTTGTCTTCTCCACTGAAAAATCTAAGATTCAAAATTGTACAACAGTATGTCCACCTGTATTTTATGTTCATAAAGTAAAACAGTGGCAGCAAGCGTTGGTTGTAAATTTGTAAGGTGATCAAATACAATCGATTTGTCCTTGGAAATGGATTAAGGGTTATTCACCAACATGATCCTAATGTAAGCAACGTTGTTTTAAACACGCTTTACAATGTTGGAGCGAGAGACGAAGACCCCAGTAGAACTGGTTTTGCGCACTTGTTTGAACATTTGATGTTCGGAGGAAGTGAAAATGTGCCATCGTTCGATGCGGCAATTGAAAATGCTGGTGGGCAGAACAATGCATTCACTACCAACGAAATAACCAATTATTACATTTCTGTTCCTCTAGAAAACGTGGAAACTGCGTTTTGGTTGGAAAGCGATAGAATATTGGCGTTGAATATTAACGAAAAATCTCTGTCTGTTCAGCAAGGTGTTGTGGTAGAAGAATTTAAACAACGTTGTTACAATGCACCGTTTGGACAGTTGTGGCATCACATTCGTCAATTGCTTTACACGAATAGTCCATACCGTTGGCCAACAATTGGATTGGAAATATCGCATGTTGAAGATGCAACTTTGGAGGATGTTCAATCTTTTTATAATCAATTCTATACCCCACAAAACGCCATTGTTTCTATCGTTGGAAATTTAAGTTTAGAAGAAACAAAACAACTTTGTGAAAAATGGTTTGGCACGATTAACAAAACCGGTAATCTCAACAAAAATCAATACACAGTCGATGTCCCTCAAGAAGAAAGACGTTTTTTAGAGACCACTGACTTGTCACCAAACCCTGCAGTATTTTTAGTTTGGAAAGGTCCATCGTACAAAGAAAAGGGTGGTTTGGAATTGGATATTTTTGCTGATTTACTTGGTGGTTCTGATGTTTCTGATTTGCAACAAATCTTGGTAAAAGAGAAACAAATTTGCAATGCTGCTGAGTGCTTTTATATCAGGGGATTGGATGAGGGATTGTTTATTTTGTACGGCATATTAAATCCAGGTGTTACACACGAAACCGTTGAAAATGAATTATTTAAAACCATGAACGAATTCATTTCGAAAGGAAGTGAAAACCAATATGTTTTCGATGGTATCAAAAACAAGGTGTACACCAATTTACTTTTTGAGCAAATCAATCCAATGAATCGAGCACAAAAGTTGGCTTATTATGAAAATTTAGGAAGCCTAGAAACGATCAATACCGAGGCAGAAATGGTTAAAAACCTTGAATTACAGGATGTTTTATCAAAGGCATCTGCAACATTCCAAGCCAACAATATGTCAGTTATTTACTATTCACCAAAAGCATGAGTCAAAATTTTAGAAAAGAAGCGCCAATTACCCGTACAATTAAGAGCTTCGATGTGCCGGAAATAATTGAAAGTCACTTGGTTGAAGGACAAAGACATTTCATTTCTCACACCGAATCGCTGGGAGTTGTGAAAATAATGTTATGGTTTCCACATGGAATATCGGAACAAAAAAGTTCATTTATTGCGACTGCTGCATACGAACTATTGTTTTCTGGCGGTAATGGTAAAACCGAAAAAGAAATAGTTGGATATTTAGATCACTTAGGAGCTAACGTACAATTTGACTGCGAGTTATATGGCGCAACAGCCACAATTCGTTGTTCTAAAATAAGGGCGGTAGAGGTGATCAAATGGGTTTCGGAAAACATTTTATTGTGTGAATTTCCAGAGAAAGAGTTTGAAAATTACAAGCTCATCAAAAAGGCATCAATTGAGAGAAAAATGCAAACTCCTCAATATTGGTCGGCTAAAATTGCTTCTGAAAACTATTATGGCGCTGAACACTTATTGGGGAAACATGGTAAAATTGAAGACATCGAAAATTTAAAAAGAGAAGATGTTGTTGCGTTTCACATGGAACACATACATCCAGGAAAAAGTATGCTGTTGGTGGCCGGTGATTGTGATGAAAAACTAGGAACTGAATTGTTATCCATTCACAATGAATATTTTAAGGAGAATTTTGACTTTAAAATTGGCGAAGCAAACCTAACAGGAATTGATAAATTCACCGAAATTATCAAACATTCATTGCCTAATAGCACACAAGTTAGTTTGCAGTTGTTAAAGCACATTGGACATTTGGAGGAATCGGATTTGCACAAATTCACTTTGCTGAACATGGTTTTAGGGGGATATTTTGGAAGTCGTTTGATGCAAGAAATCCGGGAGGAAAAAGGATTAACGTATGGAATCGGTTCCTATTTCAGACCGGCAATGGACGGGAGAAGTTGGATTATCAGCGGGGAAATGAACAGTGAAAATGCGGACTTAGCTTTGAGTTGTGTTGTTGAGATCATGGAAAAACTAAGGTCTGAAATCATTGATATCGAAGAACTTGAAAGGGCAAAGAGATATTACAGCGGGCAATTCCGATCAGGTTTCGATGGCCCGTTCTCAAGCGCTGCAAAAATACAACAACGCATCATGAGAAATTACAGTGATACATTTTACAAAGACACGTTATCCGCCATTTGGAACACTACACCTGAAGAAATACTGGAGGTGGCTCAAAATTATTTAGATCCAAATTCGTTTATAAAGGTAATGGCGGGTAAAGTCAACTAAATGAACATGTTAAAGAAAAATATCTTCTTCTCTATTTTTTTCATGGGAATGAATTTTTCTTTATTTGCTGTAAGCAAACCTGTTTATTTAGAAAGGGCTTGTTTAGATAAAACAACCGGCTGGTTAACTCTTTATATAAAACCAGAGGCTGACCCTTGCAATTCCTTCAAATTTTATCGCATTTATGGAAGGGACGATGCCTTCAATCCATTTGAACTAATAGGTGAAACAACTACACTTAATACCAATACATTAAACATTTTACTTTCTAACAAAAAAAAATGGGAAATTTATATTTCAACGCATTCGGCATGCAATGGAATAGACAGTTTTAATTCAAATAAAATCTTCATCGACGATGTGCCTCCGTCGTATGTAGAACCCGATAGTGTATCGATTGACATGATCAGTCAAAAAGTTATTGGGGGCTGGACCACACCATCAGATGCCGACATCATGGGATATAGTTTGTTCAAAGTAGATCCGGCAACATCAAACAATATTTTAGTGGATGAACAGAAGGTCAATTTTTACACTTTTAGCAGCGCCACTTTTAACGCAACTTCATCCGGAAATCGCCTTGCCATTGCGGCATTTGATAGTTGCAGAAACGGGGGTTTGATTAGCAATTATCACTCTCCTATTCTATTAAACATTTCGATCCCAGCCAATTATAAATGCATCAAAAAGACGGTTTTGAGTTGGGTTCCATATTACGGTTGGAATACAGATTCAAATTACTTGTATGTGGTTGATTTAAAATTGAATAAAACAATTTCATGCTTTCGTTTATCTGGCGCAACGAATACATTCACTTTCACATTTCCTTATTTGAATACCACTTTTGCTTTTTTTGTAAGATCAAAGAAAGTCGGCAGTACAATCACCTCTACTTCCAATATAGTTTCTGCTAACGTCCCCGATTTTCCTGCACCCATTATCAAAACCAGCATCGACATGGTTACTGTGGAACAGGCCAATGAAATACAGGTTCATTGCAAGTGGTCAACTGGCGACAGCGCATGTTTGTTTAGCAAAGGAGCAATTGGAAATTGGACCTTATTGAATGCGTATAAAGCTCCCTTAAACAATGATATTTATTTGTATAAATTGGCAAATACAAACGCTCAAAACATTGATTTTAAATTAGTTAGATACAATTCATGCGGGTTTACAGCCGACAGCACTGTGGCCCATAGTAACATTGTTCTCACAGAAATTAGTCCAAAAAATCTCCAATGGAACACCTACAAAGGGTGGCTCAATGAAGGCAAAACGGTGGACTATCAAATCGAAAAATGGAATGGTTCCACGTGGAACACTATCGGAAATACGAATACAAACAATTATATATTGGTGGGACAAGGCTATGGAAACACTAAATTCAGAATCAAAGCCACCCCGATTCCTAACAACAATGAATTCAGCCATTCCAATGACATTGTAATCGACTTAGGATTTGACTCATCTGCCTTCGATACAACCCTTATACCAAGCGGGTTTAACCCGAGCGGTGTAAACCCGATATTTCGCATAAGCAATCCCGCTATTCAACCAGGACAAGCCAACATGCAGATCTACAATAGGTGGGGACAATTGATATACCGTGGTGATGCTTTGATAGGCTGGGATGGACAATATATGGGAGAACCCTGTTTGGCCGGAATCTATGTCTATCTCATAGAAGCAGAGTTCAGAAACAAAAGAGAAATATACAAAGGAACCATAACAATTATCAATTAAACATGGCAGAAACGATACAATTCTTCGGTAAAACAAAAACATTAAACGGTAATTTTCGTAAGAATATCAGAAAAACCATCAATACAATTGCCAAAGAACACGGATATATTATCTCTCAAATCAGCTATATCTTTATGACTGATGAGGAATTAAACGAAATCAATCAATCTCACTTACAACATGACGATTATACAGATATCATTACATTTGATCTCTCAGATACGGAAGCTTGTATTGATGGAGAAATCTATATCTCTATAGAAAGGGTAAAAGAAAATGCTGCAACATTTAAGAATAGCATGGAGGATGAAATGGTGAGAGTCATCTGTCACGGGGTCTTACATCTTATGGGATATAAAGATAAAGGCGATCATGATATCAAAAAAATGCGCGACGCGGAAAACAAATCCATCGAGACCTTTCATCAACTACAACAATAAACAGATGTGCATTTATAAATTTTCGCCGGCCTCTACCCTCTTATTATCTTTGTAAAAACAAACACGTTTCACGTGAAACAGTATATGAATCAGAAGTACGATGTTATTGTAGTTGGAGCTGGACATGCAGGATGTGAAGCTGCAAATGCTGCCGCCAAAATGGGAAGTAAAGTTTTACTCATTACCATGAATATGGAAACAATTGCGAAGATGAGTTGCAATCCAGCCATGGGGGGAGTAGCAAAAGGACAAATCATCAGGGAAATCGATGCCCTCGGAGGAATGTCTGGTATCATAACCGATAAAACAATGATACAATTTCGCATGCTCAACCGAAGTAAAGGTATTGCCATGTGGAGTCCACGTGCCCAAAGTGACCGCATGAGATTCTCCGAAGAGTGGCGATTAGCATTAGAAAACAATTTAAATGTCGACTTCTTTCAAGATTCTGTCACAGAAATAACTACAGAAAAAAATCGTGTAACTGGTGTCATCTGCGGTATGGGGGCAAAATTTGCCTCAAAAACCGTTGTGTTAACCGCTGGAACTTTCTTAAACGGTATCATACATATCGGTAGAAAACAATTCGGTGGAGGAAGAATGGCAGAAAAAAGTGCAACAGGAATCACCGCACAATTAGAATCTTTGGGATTGATATCTGGTCGCATGAAAACAGGGACACCTCCAAGAGTTGATGGTCGATCACTCGACTATACCAAAATGGAAGAACAAGCAGGGGATGAAAATCCATCAAAGTTCTCTTATTCCACCACAACAACGTCCCTCAAAAATCAAAGAAGCTGCCATATTACCTATACAAATGACCGAGTACATGACATATTAAGAGAGGGATTCGAAGATAGTCCTATGTACAACGGAAGTATACAAGGACTAGGACCAAGATATTGTCCAAGCATAGAAGACAAAATTAATCGTTTCGCAGAAAGAGAAAGACACCAGATATTCGTAGAACCCGAAGGATGGAACACCATAGAAATATATGTAAATGGATTCAGTACGTCGCTACCAGATGATGTTCAAATTAGGGCAATGAAACAAATACCTGGTTTTGAAAATGCAAAAATTTTCAGACCGGGCTACGCCATTGAATACGACTTCTTTCAACCAACCCAGCTACAATCAACCTTAGAAACCAAAGCCATAGAAAACCTCTTCTTTGCTGGACAAATAAACGGAACTACAGGATACGAAGAAGCTGCTGCACAAGGACTTATGGCTGGAATCAATGCACATGCAAAAGCTGCCGAAAAAGAAACATTGGTACTTGGAAGAGATCAAGCTTACATAGGAGTCCTTATAGATGACCTCATTAATAAAGGCACAGAAGAACCTTATAGGATGTTTACTTCAAGAGCCGAATATAGAATATCCCTCCGACAAGATAACGCTGATGAAAGACTCACACCAATAGGATATAAAATTGGTCTTGCTGAAGAGGATCGAATGAAACGATTAAATAAAATCAATGATGAATCTAATCAGATTAGCCAATTACTCGCAAATGAAAGTATAGTACCTCAAGAAGGACAACAATATCTACCCCAACTCATATCCCCCATTATAGAAAAAACAAGGGCTCAAAAAATATTACTCCGACCAGAAGTCAGTATACAAGATATACAGCATATACCTACATTCAACAAAATCAAAGAATTTGAAGCGGAATCAATACAAAGAGCAGAAATATATACCAAATATCATACCTATATAGAAAGAGAAAAAGAACAAGCCGATAAGTTGAATAGACTAGAAAATATTAAAATCCCACAAAACTTCGATTACTCTAAATTACAATCTATGAGTATGGAAGCCCGAGAAAAATTAAAAAAGATACAACCAAGTACCATAGCTCAAGCAAAAAGAATCAGCGGAGTTTCACCTTCTGATATATCAGTACTTTTAATTCACTTTGGACGATGAGATCAATTACACTTTTATCGGCAATCATTTTATTTAGCCAATGTGCCAACCCAGTTGGACCAACAGGAGGAGATAAAGATACCAAAGCTCCAACCATTACTAAAGTTAATATAACAGAAGAAAATCATCAAAAAAAGATTTACATCATATTTGATGAAAATATCAATACCAAGGGAAGTCTATCAATATCTCCTATAACAAACAAAAAAACAATTGAATTAAATAAGCATCGCAACACTCTTTGGTTCTATGTACCCCAAAATACAAACTCAATTACACTAAACGACGTAATCTCTGATGTCAATGAAAACAATCCCGGAAAATATCCATTTATCATATTAGGAAAGGATAGTTCTAAATTCATAGTGAAATACCAAACCCTCAATAATCAGAAAGATAAAATCAAAGCTTACATCAAAATTGATAGCAATTACTATTACGGCGATTATACCACAAAAGGCTATGTTAATTTTGGGGGATTGAAAAAACAAAATCAAACCATGTATTTATTTAATGATTTAAATAATAATGATAAATACGATCACAATGAAGATTACTACATACAAACCATCAAAAAGGAAAACTTACTCAATTACAATGACACAATAAATGATACACTCAATTATCTCATATATCCAAATAACTACAAAGAAGTAAAAAGATCGGTAAATATTAAACATGGATATACCCTTTATCATCAAGTACCAAAATATATCCTCAAAAAAGAATTAGAGAAAAATACAATCAGCATCATATCACATCATGATAGTCTGGTAATCCAAAATAGCGATACAACATATTTTGATCAGATATTGACATCAAACAAAAATCAATTTAAAATCATTCAAACAAAAACAGACATTGGAATTAGTCAAAAAATTAATATCGTTTTCGGCAACTTCGAAAAAGACACAATAATAGAATACGATATTAATTTAAATCCTTTTATTAAAGCAATCGAAAATAAACAAATCAGATTCAATAATACATCAACCCAAGAAAATAGAGATGGACAAATATCGATCACTGACTATCGCAAACAATTAATACAACCAATTGAAAGTCTCTTAAAATCAGAAAAGAGCAAAGACAGTATTCTCAAAAAGGTAAAATATAAATTAGGTAAAATAATTATTAAAAATAAAAACAATACTTATAAGAATTTAAAAATCAAACTTCAACAAGATAATCAGATTTCTGATATTTATGCATTAAACAACAGCGAAAATCAAATTGTTCTAATTACAGGTAATTACAAATACTTCATTTGGGAAGATACCAATGATAACAATCATCTCGACCACACTACAGAAATAAATATAACCCAAGATGAATTGATATCGAAAGGATTAGTTGAATATGAAAAAATCATTCATTATAACAAAGAAACGGCAGTGAATAGCAAATTAGACAATATAATTATTGTGGAATAAATACAAATAAACGATAAAAAGGTATAGGATAAAATAAATAATATGTGCAATAAAAACAAAGGAAAAATTGAAAATTAAGATTGTGTTAATTTCCTTATTTCTATCTACCTGACTATACCCCATACATGTATAAAACACAAGAAAAAATAGAGTATTTTTCCATAACATTAAAATAACATAAACCCTTATAAATAAAGCATTTAATTAAATATAAATTATAAAAATAAATAAAATAAGAGAATTATCCTCATATCCACACAGCTATAATATATATATAATATTCATTTTAAATGAAAGGTATTGATTAATACTTTGGGCTGGGGAAAACCAATCCTAGAAAAATTTACAATCATGGAATGAGTTGATTAGATTTGCATATATGATTCAGAAAATTCAAGATATCACAAACGAAGTAGAACAGTTTAATATTGATTCGCCAGAAACCTTGGAATCATTTAGATTGCAATTTCTAAGCAGAAAAGGTAGTATATCTGAATTATTTGATATTTTCAAAGAATTACCTGGAATAGAAAAAAAGGATATAGGTAAACCTTTGAATGTATTAAAATCATTGGCGGAGACTAAATTCAATCAATTTAAAGAACAGTTTGAAAATACTTCTGATGATCTGGCTTCAAAAATTGACACATCGTTGCCCGTTTATCAAAATGATTTGGGAAGTTATCATCCGTTGAAAATTGTTGAGAATGAATTGGTGGAAATATTCCATTCTTTGGGATTTGATTTGTCTGTTGGTCCAGAAATTGAAGACGACCATCATAATTTTGGTGCCTTAAATTTTGCGGAAGATCACCCTGCAAGGGATATGCAAGATACTTTTTTCATTGGAGAACATGTATTAAGGACTCATACGAGTAGTGTTCAAATCAGGGAGATGGAGCGAAATGAACCACCATTTCGTTTGGTTATGCCTGGTAGGGTTTATAGAAATGAGGCGGTAAGTTCTAGAAGTAATTGCTTCTTTCATCAGATTGAGGGACTTTATGTTGATAAGGATGTTACGTTTGCTGACTTAAAACAAACCTTGTATTATTTTGTGCAACAGTTTTTTGGTGAAGGAACTAAGATTCGATTCAGATCGAGTTATTTTCCATTTACTGAGCCGAGTGCTGAAATGGATATTTGGGCAGGAACCGATACTGAAGAAAACAAACGTTTAACAAAAGGAACAGGTTGGTTAGAAGTTTTGGGTTGTGGAATGGTTCATCCAAACGTTTTAAAAGCATGCAACATCGATCCTGAAGTGTATACAGGTTTTGCGTTTGGTATGGGTATAGATCGCATTACAATGCTGAAATATGGCATCCACGATATTCGTGACCTCTTTGTTAATGATACGAGGATGTTGGTTCAATTTAAAGGTTTATAAAGTTTTATGAGAACTAAAAATTTTAACCGATAAACTTTCAACTTTAAATTTAAGATAACAACGATAATCACATTTTTAAACAAT
>CAZYBT010000030.1:4643-7649 GCA_964645755.1 uncultured Rhizobium sp. | reverse complement strand
AACAACGATAATCACATTTTTAAACAATAAACTTTCAACTTTAAATTTAAGATAACAACGATAATCACATTTTTAAACAATAAACTTTCAACTTTAAATTTATAAAAACAACGATAATCACATTTTTAAACAATAAACTTTCAACTTTAAATTTATGATATACTTTGCCAGCGATTTTCATTTGGGTATGCCTGCAGGAGAAATTTCTAAGGTTAGAGAAATTAAAATTGTGAATTGGCTTGAAAAAATTTCCTCTGACGCGGAAGAAATTTACTTGTTGGGAGATCTGTTTGATTTTTGGTTTGAATATAAATCTGTTGTTCCACGTGGTTATGTCAGATTTTTGGGAAAACTTGCTGAACTCACTGATAAAGGAATTAAAATTTTTGTTTGTGTAGGAAATCATGATTTGTGGATGAGATCCTATTTGGAGGAAGAATGTGGTGTGATTATTTTTAGAGAACCTATGATAAAAAAATTTGGCGACAAAGTTTTTTATTTACATCATGGTGATGGTTTAGGTCCCGGAGATAAAAGTTATAAATTTCTCAAAAAAATTTTCCTCTCTCCCATCAATCAATTTTTGTTCGAAAGACTTCATCCAAATTTTGGATTTAAATTGGCTACGGGCTTCAGTAAAAAAAGTAGAATGTCGCAACCTGAGTCTGAAAACACCTATCAAGGCGATAAAAATGAGTACCTAACCCAACATTGTCTTGAAATATTAAAATCTCAGGCGATAGATTTTTTCATTTTTGGACATAGACATTTGAAAATCAATGTAGAACTAGAAAATCCCAATAAAACGCTTCAAAACGATTCTCATCAAAAATCGAGATATTTGAATTTAGGAGAGTGGTTTTCTGGTGGAGGTTATGCTCAATTTGATGGAAGCAAGTTAGAATTCTATAATTTGTAAAAAATTATGAATTTTCGGCTTTTAGTCGTTCGGCATTTTCTGCAACCATCAACGCTTGTAAGATTTCGTCGATATCGCCATTCATAATTGCAGGAAGGTTATAAAGGGTAAGACCGATTCTATGGTCTGTAACCCTACCTTGGGGATAATTATAGGTTCTTACTTTTGCACTTCTGTCGCCGGTTGAAACGAGGGTTTTTCTTCTTGAAGCAATGGCATCTAGATGCTTGTTGAGTTCTATTTCGTATAATTTATTCCTCAACATTTTCATCGCTTTCTCTCTGTTTCCTAATTGGTTACGTTCAGTTTGACAAACCACAACCATACCGGTAGGAATATGCGTAAGCATGACTTTTGTTTCTACTTTGTTTACATTTTGACCACCGGCACCACCGCTTCGGGCAGTTTCCATTTTCACGTCGGCTTCTCGTAGTACAAAGTCAACTTCTTCAGCCTCTGGCATAACCACTACAGAAGCGGCAGAGGTATGAATTCTTCCTTGGCTTTCAGTTGCAGGAACACGTTGCACGCGGTGCACACCACTTTCATATTTGAGTTCACCATAGGCACCAGGTTCGTTCACTTCCATGACTATTTTCGAGTATCCACCCATCGATCCCTCCATTTCTTCTGCAATTTCAGTTTTCCAACCTTTTCTATCGCAATAACGCTGGTACATTCTGTAGAGATCGCCAGCGAAAATTGATGCTTCATCGCCACCTGTTCCTGAACGAATTTCAATAACACAAGGTTTTGCATCTTCTGGGTCTTTCGGAAGCATTTGAAAGCGTATTTTTTCTTCGAGGGACGGAACTTTGGATTCTAAGATTTCAAGTTCCTCTTTAGCCATGTCGCGCATTTCTTTATCCTTCTCATTTTTAAGGATTTCGCGGGCTTCTGAGATGCCTTCGGTTATTTTTTTATACTCAAAATAGGATTCAACAATAGATTCAAGGTCTTTATATTCCTTGTTCAATTTGGTGAAACGTTTCATATCGGCCGCTATTTCAGGGCTGCTGAGTAACAGTTCTATTTCTTTGTAATGGGCGTAAACGGCTTCAAGTTTTGAAAGCATTGGCGCAAAATTATGAAAAATTGCGCAAGAAGTAAGATATAAGGACTATAAACCGGCTGCTTTTTGCATAAAACCGTTACCATTTTTTTGATTTGGTTGAACAGCAGGCGCTTGCTTGCTGTGGCTCTGTTTTTTGCTGTTGCTTTTCATAACGGTTTTCCTTTCTATAAGTATGTTGTTACAAAGTTTGTGCCAAAAAGGAGATTCATGTTGATCATTTATGGTTTATAAAATTCAACTTGTTCTTAATTCGAGATCTGCTTATTTGAACTTTTGTGTTTATATTATATATTTGTATTAACGAAAAATAACATGAAAACGTTTAAAAATTTGTTATTGATGGCTGCGGTTGCGGGATCAATGATGTTAGGTAGTTGCTCAAAAGATCCAGTTACAAACAACACAAATACTGGAGGAAATGTAGGTAGAATTGTATGCAAAGTGAATGGTACATCATGGACAAGCGATGCGCCAGATAAATTTTATTATCCCGCTGGAGATACCATTCCAGGCACCATTGCTACTTTGGCTAATGGAGAGTTGATGATTCAAGGTAATCGTATTGTTGGTACAGATACTTCAACAATTGCGATGAATTTGGTTCTCACACCGAGCAAAACAGGTAAATATGAAGGCACATTCAGCGCTTCTGCTGCTGATGGAGCATTGTATTTGCCAAGTAGAAACTTGATGACATTGTTATCAATTGTAATGGGTTACACCAACACTTACAGTGTAACATTGACAAAAGTTGATGCAACAAACAAATTGGTATCTGGGGTATTTACCATTACCATGAAAGCACCGGCAGGACAGGGTTTGCCCGACTATATTGTAACAGAGGGCTCGTTCACCGACGTAGCTTTGAGATAAGAGAAAGGCGATTCGAAAGAATCGCCTTTTTTGTTTAAGGTTGAAAGTTTATAGTTTAAAAAGGGTTATAAAGATTAGAGTGATTAGAAGGATTAGAGGGAAATTTCAGCGATAATAACTTTAAACGCTAAACTTTCAA
>CAZYBT010000030.1:0-4543 GCA_964645755.1 uncultured Rhizobium sp. | reverse complement strand
CGTTAAATTACAACGGGTTATAAAGATTAGAGTGATTAGAAGGATTAGAGGGAAATTTCAGCGACAATAACTTTAAACGCTAAACTTTCAACGTTAAATTACAACGGGTTATAAAGATTAGAGTGATTAGAAGGATTAGAGGGAAAAACTTTGAACTGTAACTTTAAACGCTAAACTTTCAATGTTAAATTACAACGGGTTATAAAGATTAGAGTGATTAGAAGGATTAGAGGGAAAAACTTTGAACTGTAACTTTAAACGCTAAACTTTCAACCTTAAATTTCGTATATTTGGAGTCTCGATGGGATTACGTCAATCACAAATTCAAACGCTTCAGCAGCGACTTTCTCCGCAGCAAATTCAGTTCATTAAGTTATTACAAATGGGCACTTTGGATTTTGAGGAGAGGGTAGGTGAAGAACTTCTTGATAATCCAGCGCTCGAAAAGAGCGAGAGCGATGCCGATTTTTCAGATAGTACTGCAGATTTTGGTGATAGAGACTCTGGATCGGATGAATGGAGCGAAGATTATCAGCGTGATATGGATGTTGATGAAATGATTCGAGCAAGCGGAAACGATGATGAATATGGGTCGTTTCGAATGGGTGAGGATTATTCTAATGACGAACAGAAGGAAATGCCCATGGCCTCTACTTCGTCCTTCCAAGAATATTTGCTTGAACAAGCAAGAGCGACATTTTTTGACGATAAGGATTTTGTGTTGGCATTTCACTTAATCAATTCAATTGAGGAAGATGGTTATTTGCGTCGTGAATTGAGAAGCATTGTGAACGACTTGGCTTTTAATGAAAACATTCAAACCGATGTAGACAAGCTAGAAAAAATACTCATTAAAATCCAAAATTTTGATCCTCCGGGAATTGCAGCCCGCGATTTACAGGAATGTTTATTGCTTCAATTATACAAAAAGGACTACGGGGACAATCCCGCTGTGAGTTTGGCTGAAACGATCATTTCAGAGCAAATGGAGGCCTTTAGCAAGAAGCATTACGAAAAGATAACAAAGTCCCTCAAAATCACAGATGAGCAGCTTAGATCGGCTATTTTAGAGATTGTAAAGTTGAATCCAAAACCTGGGGAGTCGAATAGCGGAAGTGTGAAAACGCAATATATTGTCCCGGACTTTACGGTGATTTCTGAGGAAGGATCTTTACTTGTAACGCTAAATTCGCGGAATGCCCCGGAGCTAAAGCTCAGTGCAGCATATGCTGATACTTTAAAAACCTACGAAGAAACCAACACCAAAGACCAGCAATTGAAAGATGCTGTTCAATATATCAAGCAAAAATTGGATGGTGCAAGATGGTTTATTGATAGCGTGAAACAGCGTCATCACACGCTGTTGAGTACCATGCAGGCAATTGTGAAACGCCAACGAGATTTCTTTTTGGAAGGGGATGATACCTTCTTGAAACCAATGATTTTGAAGGACATCGCTACAGAAGTTGGTTTAGATATTAGCACAATTTCGAGGGTGGCAAACTCTAAGTATGTAGAAACCGATTTTGGTATTTTTCCGTTGAAACATTTTTTCTCTGAAGGAATTTCCACTGAAGATGGGGAAGAAATTAGTAACCGTGAAATCAAAAAGATTTTGGGGGACGCTATTGCCGCCGAAAACAAATCAAAGCCACTCACCGACGAAGCGCTCATGGAACTTCTGAAAGAAAAGGGCTATCCGATTGCCCGCCGAACCGTTGCCAAATACCGTGAACAATTGAATATTCCGGTGGCAAGGTTAAGGAAGATTCTTTAAGGGTTATAAAGATTAGAGGGTTAGAAGGATTAGAGGGAAAAACTTTGAACTGTAACTTTAAACTCTAAACTTTCAACTTTAAACTTATTGGGTTATAAAGATTAGAGTGATTAGAAGGATTAGGGGGAAATCTCAGCGACAATAACTTTAAACGCTAATCTGTCAACTTTAAACTTTAATTTTGCTTCAAATGAAATATCTGATTGTTGGATTGGGGAATCCGGGAGATGAATATGTGCACACAAGGCATAACATAGGTTTTGATGTATTGGATGAGTTCTGTGCGTCAAAAGGTGGTACTTGGGAGTCGGTGAAGCATGGTTGGAAAGTGGAATTGTCGCACAAGGGTCGAAAAATGATTCTATTGAAGCCCAATACCTACATGAATCTTTCAGGAAAAGCTGTTTCATACTGGATGCAACAAGAGAAAATTGCCCTACAAAATGTGGTGGTTGTTACCGATGATTTGGCCTTACCAGTTGCCAAACTCAGGTTGAAACCCAAGGGTTCAGACGGAGGACACAATGGACTCAAAAGCATCGATGCTTCATTAAATACCCAAAATTATGCGCGTTTAAGGTTTGGAATAGGCAATGATTTTCCCAAGGGCCGACAAGTGGATTTTGTATTGGGAAAATGGACAAACAATGAGGTTCCTTTGATACAAGAAAGTATCCTCAAAGCAATTGCCGGACTTGAGGAAATGGTGTGGCTAGGAATAGATAAAGCGATGATGAAGGTTAATTAGAGTTTAAAGTTGAAAGTTTAGGGTTTAAGGTTGGTTTATGAGGGTTTAAAGTTGACAGTTTAAGGTTTAAGGTTGGTTTATTAGAGTTTAAAGTTGAGGGTTTAGAGTTTAAGGTTGGTTTATGAGGGTTTAAACTTTAACGCGGATTGCGAGGATAGAGGTAATGAACGCCAGTACGATGTTGAGGGCGAAAATGAGGAAAAAGTCAGGAGTTGACAGTTCCACGGGGTAGGCCATTGCGAAGGTTGATTGGGTTTTTACCCAACCGAAATGCTGTTGTAAAATAACCAAAACGGCACCAATGGATAGACCCAACAGCGTTCCAACCACGGCCACCATTTGTCCCTCAAGAATAAAAACATTGCGAATATTTTGAAGCTTCATGCCAAGGGCATTGAGCATTTTTAAATCTTGCTGTTTGTCGATGGTCATCATGCGGATTGATCCAAACAAATTGAAGGAAATGAGCAGTAAAATGAAGGCCAACAGAGCGAAAGACACCCATTTTTCGGTGTTGAACATTTTGTACATGGTTTTGTGCTGTTCTTTGCGGTTTAGGACTTCAAGTGATTGACCAACAATTTTTTGAATCTCATTTTGGACAAATTCCATTTTATTGGCATCAACGTTTATGTGCAATGCGCTCATTTCAGCTTCTCGTGAGAACAGGCTTCGGGCAACGTCGATAGGTACAAAAATGGTGGATTCGTTCAAATCTTCACCCAGTTTTATCATGGCACTGACCAATACATCTTCTTGATTGAGAACAGATTGCGATACAGATTCGCTGGATCTGTCAGGCACCAAAAGTTCTATATTAGAATTTTCTGACCCAATGTTCAGCTTGTAAACCATTCCTTCAGAAAGCCAGGCGAAATTTTGAGTGATGGCATTTTCCGACGGGGTAAGTGGCTTGTCTTTCGGTGGAAAGGTTGTGACGCCTTTTGGGTGAAATTGATCCACTTGTTGTTGAAGGATTTTTGATCCCGAAACCACTAAACTATCAACTTGTAAAGTGCGGTAAATCCCGGTATCGACACCTCTCACCAGAGCAACCGTTTGTTTGTCGTTAAACTTCACAATTGCTTTATCTTCAAGACATTGGTACTTAGATTTTACACCATTAATGAGGGATATTTGGTTGAGTTTTTGGGGTGAAAGTTCGAAAACTTTTCCATGTTTGGCAATCACTTTTAGGTCGGCATCGCCGGATTTGTATCCCCCAAAAATAGCGGTTTCAAATCCGTTCAAAGCGCTTAACAAAACGATGAGCGCGAGGGCGCCAATGGCGTAACCGGAGAGAGAAATTGCGGTGATAATGTTGATAGCAGAAGGGTTCTTCTTTGAGAAGAAATACTTTCGAGCTATGAGCCAAACGAGTTTCACGTTGTGGGATTATTGGTCGTCGGAGTTGTTGTCGGAAGATTTAATTTTATCGAAAAGTTCGTCCATTTTAGCCACATAATCTAGGGTATCGTCTTCATAGAATCGAATTTCCGGAATTTTCTTGACGTTATTTTTGATTTTACGGGCAATTTCGTGACGAATTTCTTTGTCGACCACAGTATTGAGGTGATTGAGAACGTCTTTACGATTTTGGATATTGAAGAGCGACAGATAGACTTTCACGTAGGAAAGATCTGGGCTCACGAGTACATTTGACATGGTAACGAAGGTTCCACCAAGCCATTCATTTCGATGGATAGTCATCAATTCAGCGAGGTCACGTTGAATTTGCTTTGCGAATTTATCTTGTCTAAGTCCCATAGCTTCAAAGGTAGGGAAATTGGGAATACAAAAGTTTAAAGTTTAGTGTTTAAAGTTGCGATAACCTTAAACTCTAAACTCTTAACACTAAATTTAAAGTATAGCGTTTAAAGTTGCGATAACCTTAAACTCTAAACTCTAAACCCTAAATATTTATTGGGTGAGTAATTTATCTAATCTAATTTTGAAGTGATTGGCGAGTTTCAATCCAATTTGTTTGCTGATGGTTCGCTTTTTTGATAGTATTTCCG
>CAZYBT010000029.1:7094-25658 GCA_964645755.1 uncultured Rhizobium sp. | reverse complement strand
CAACACCCCACCTCCAAGTGCCTTTCCTAAAATCAATAAATCAGGTTTTACATTTTCATGTTGGCAACAGAATAACTTACCAGTTCGTGCAATACCTGTTTGAACCTCATCAGCAATCCATAGCACATTGTATTGATTGCACAAGTCCCTCACTCCTTTTAAATACCCATCATCTGGAACCACTACTCCAGCTTCTCCTTGAATAGGTTCTACCATAAAGGCACACACATTTTTGTTTTGGAATTTTTCTTCGAGAGCTTTTAAATCATTATAAGGTACAATCGAAAATCCAGGTACAAATGGACCAAAATTTCCGTAAGAATCCTCATCAGTGCTTGAACTCACAGCCGCAATTGTACGTCCCCAAAAATTACCCTCGGCAAAAACAATCTCAGCTTTATTTTCTTGCACACCTTTTACCTCGTATGCCCATTTCCTTGCTAGTTTAATGGCTGTTTCTCCACCTTCTACACCTGTATTCATTGGTAAAACACGATCATAGCCAAACAACTGTGTGATATACGCTTCATATTCACCCAATATATTGTTGTGAAACGCCCTACTCGTGAGTGTTAATTGATCAGCCTGATCTTTCAATGCTTGAATAATTGTTGGATGGCAATGTCCTTGATTCACAGCAGAATAGGCCGATAGAAAATCCATGTATTGCTTACCCTCAACATCCCAAACATGAATTCCATTTCCTTTTTCAATAACCACCGGAATTGGATGGTAATTGTGCGCGCCAAATTGGTCTTCTAAATCGATGTAATATTGAGTATTTTTCATGGTATTTTTGTCATGCGAAGTTACAAACTATTCCTTAATTATTTTGAATCATCGAAATTCATCGATACCTATGAAAGAAACAAAAAGGAATTCCTTATTTTTGATGTCACAGTTTTGGCCCATCCTAAATTCGCATATCGCAAATTCAAAATTTTAGCAGCGCTGCTCTTCTTTTTGGTTTCTAACCTAAGGGCTCAAAGATTCCCCAATCGCTGTGAACAGTTTCAGCAAGGAAAAGTGGATGTTGTCATTTCCGATAGTTGTTTATTAGATGAAAACACCAAAAATACTGTCCTAGACTCTGTATTTGCCGATTGTAATTTGGCGTTAATGCAGCTCGAAAAAAATTTGATTTACAAAATGAGTCATCGAATCAAGTTCATTTTGTTTAACGATGCTGTTTCATTTTCCAAATATCAATCTTATCACCCATTTGGAAATAGAAATGAATTAGACGTTCAAGGAAATTATCTTTTTTATTATCCGATTTTCATAGGTTGTAACTCCCGGAAAATTGCATATCAAATTCGAAAAGGAACTGCCAATCAAATCATAGAAGAGTATTTATATGGACTCAATTACCGCGATAAAATCAATGGAATTCAGTATTCTCAAATTCCAATTTGGATGATTAAAGGATTTACTGAATACTTCGCTCGCGGAATTGAAATCAATGATTTTCAAATTTTTACACAATTTGAACAACTTGGCTACTTTAAAAATATCAATTATATTCCAACAGATGCCCAAACAAACTTCGGAACCATTGTTTGGTATTTATTTGAAAAAGAAAAAGGCAGAGGATTTAACAGTGCTTTCTGGTATCTAATTAAATATGTGAATAGTTTCCAAGGGTCATTTGAATACCAATTCGGACAAAAATTCAAAGTATGGTTGAGAAGTAAAATCTCGGAAATTGCGAATAAAAATAAGTATTCATCGATAAAAACCGATTTTTTCATTCCTATACATTCCCATAAAAATACGGTTTTATATCAGTTAAATCATTCAACTCTCAAAAACGAACAATTCCATTTTTTGAATTTGCAAGAGTCAAAATTTCAACGATTGTTTTTAATACATGACTCAAAAAAAGTAAAATTATATCATACAAAGTCCATTTCTGTTGAGAATTACCTCTATCTCAATCATTTCGAAATAACAAATCCCTCAGAATCATTGGAAAAAGATGGTAGCCAAATTTTATTACATTTTTTTGAGGGACATTGGATGCTTTCCAAAATAACTTCCAACGCTACCCTTATTCATTTGTCGAAATTCGAAAAGTTCGGTATTTATCACAAACTGAAAACAATTGAAAACGGTTACAGTGTAATTCACGAATACTGCGGTAAAACGGATATCTTATTGTTATCTAAAAAAGGTGAAATATTAAAACGCATTGAAGTTTTTTCACAAAATCTAATTGATTATCATTTACAAAATGAGTTTCAATATTTCCTGATGAGTTCTATGGGTTCTAAACTAAAATCGAATTATTCATATTTAACTATACACACAATCAACAAAATAGACACAATTTATTCGGATAGTAATGCCATTTCAACCATACGAATTGAGGATCTCATTCAAGAATCTGAGCATCATTTGAGCTTTATCAAGTCGGGAGAAACCCAACAGCAGGTAGTTCATTTATTCAATAACATGAATGGTTGGAAGCCAAAAATGGTTCTGAGCAAAGGTTATTTTTACAGACAAATGTTGTCTGATGACAAACAAGTCATTCGATATTTTTTTCAAACCAAAAATGGCATCGAGCAAGGCGAATATCCAGTTGATGAATTGATTTATGATCAGGATACATTTGTACAAAAAAGTTTTTCTTTTGATACTGCGAAAATGGAGCCACAGAACACACAAAGTAACAACCGATATGACAGTTCAAATGGTTATTTTTTATCACAATACAAAGAAATCATCCCTCAAAACAAAAAACTGAGTACGCTGAACAATCTAGTACCAAAAAAAACAATAAAATATCAGTTCCAACAAACTTTTTATGCCACAACTTCGAGGATTTATTTTAGCAATGAAGAATTTGATCTCCCTTATTTGAATAAGTTTCCTCTGACAGGAACCTATAATTCAATTGCAACATTGTTTTTACAAGAGCAAATTGAAAGCGATAATAAATCCCAAATTTTCAACATCAAAGGTTTTGTGAGCTTGGACCGTTTGAGATATGGGTTCAAATTGGTTCATGATTTTGCACAAAATGAATACTTGCATCATTCCGAGCTTATGTTTCGATCGCGACAATATCGAACAGATTTTGGGGATGCTATCGATAACAAATCTTCTCAATTGAGTTATAAAATTTCAAATAATTTTGGAAACATCAATTTTGGTATTGGCCTTAAATATCAATTGCAGGCAGACATTGCGCTCAATACAAACGAACGAAATGCAATTGTTCAAAACAAATATCACCACATTTCGGGCTTATTAATAAACTTTTCACCAAGTAAAATCATACAATTTGGTCATGTATCATGTACCTATTTAATGCAGGCTGAGCTCTCCGCAATGAGCAATGAAATGGGTATTTTCAACCTTTCAAACCTTCACGCTGAAGCGAATTTACATTACCAAAATAAGAATGTACGTTTCAAGTCAAATGTTAAGGCAAACCATGGCTTGTTGAACCCATATGTTGTGCATTTTATTGGTGGCAGTCGAGGTTCATTGATTTCGAGCCAATATGAATCAACCCAAATGGAGGCAATGAATAAATTTGCTTCTACTTTGATTCAACAAAGTGGTTTTGTGAGAGGTTTTAACGTAGGCTCTAGGGTTGGAAACCAGAGCTTGGTCATGCAAAATGAATTTTTAATGAGTCCCCTCAGTTTTTTTCCTTCAAGGGTCATTGAGTCAAATTTTTTAAAGAAATTATTTTTTGTTGGATTTTTAGATTTCGGGACAGCATTTGTAGGAGCAACTCCAAAAGATGCAGCGAATCCATTTAACACCATTTTTTACAAAGGCAACACTTATGATTTATCGGTTACAGCCATTAGGGACGGATATTTATTGGGAATTGGCTATGGATTAAATATGGATATTTGGGGATACGAATTTAGACTCGAAAAAGCTTATGGAATTACAGATAATTCGGTTCAAAACAGGGTAATTCATTTTTGCATTGGAAAGAATTTTTAAAAAATAATCATCATTCGTAATTATTGCTGTACTTTTGTAATTATTTTGCAAAACAAACACAATTTTAATGGGCATTTTTAGTTTTCTCACACAAGAATTGGCAATAGATTTAGGAACTGCCAACACATTGATAATTCACAAAGACAAAGTGGTTGTTGATGAACCTTCAATCATTGCAATTGAGCGTAATACTGGCAATGTAATTGCCATTGGTCGCGATGCTATGCAAATGTATGGTAAAGAAAATGAGGGAATTAGAACCATTCGCCCTTTAAAAGACGGTGTAATTGCCGATTTCCAGGCTGCAGAACACATGATTCGCGGAATGGTAAAAATGATGAACCAAAGACAACAGTGGATCAGCCCACAACTGAAAATGGTCATTTGCATTCCATCTGGAATTACCGAAGTTGAGAAAAGAGCGGTAAAAGATAGTGCCGAAAGAAGTGGTGCAAAAGAAGTCTATTTGATTCATGAACCAATGGCGGCTGCGGTTGGAATTGGGATTGATGTCACCCAACCTTCTGGAAATATGATCATTGACATTGGGGGTGGAACTACCGAAATTGCAATTATTGCATTAGGTGGAATAGTTTGCGACGAAAGTATTCGTGTTGCTGGAGATGAATTCAACTTAGATATAGTTGAATACATGAGAAGAGAGCACAACCTTCTCATCGGTGAAAGAACTGCTGAGAAAATTAAAATCAACATCGGAAGTGCTTTGCAAGAATTGGAATCTCCTCCAGAAGATTATGCAGTTTTTGGCCGTGACTTGATGACAGGTATCCCAAAATCTATTCATGTGTCTTACAACGAGATAGCGAGAGCGCTTGATAAGAGCATCATGAAAATAGAAGAAGCCATTCACAGAGCCTTGGAACAATCTCCACCAGAATTATCTGCCGATATTTTAACCAATGGTATTTGGTTAACCGGCGGAGGTGCGCTACTTAGAGGACTTGACAAACGTATTTCAATGAAAACCCGATTAAAAGTGAATATTGCTGAAGATCCTTTGAGAGCTGTAGTTCGTGGAACCGGAACAGCGTTGAAGAACATTGGTAAATTCAAATTCTTGATGACGGCATAACTGAAATAGATTTATGTTCATCATTCTGCAGTGGCTTAAACGCAATTCTTACCCGTTATTGGCATTGCTATTGTTTTTGTTTTCTGTAAATCAAGTCTTAAAGTTTCAAATTTACCAACATAGCTATTACCACAATTCCAGTGTATCTTTTTTTAGAACGGTAGATACTTGGAGGAGTAATTTATTATCATACTTGAATTTAAAAAATGAGAACGTTGCGCTTAAAAATGAAAATTTACGATTACGCAGTCAACTTTCCATTAACAAATCATTTGATGCCACATTCAAAGACACTCAATATGTTGACTCAATATCAAAAACTTTAAGTCATCATAAGATTGTTTACACCTATTTGCCAGCAACGATTGTAAAAAATAGCCACAACTCACGAAACAATTATTTCATTATTGATCAAGGTAACAAACAAGGCATTGAAGTGGGAATGGCAGTGATTTGTCCTCAAGGAATCGTTGGAATCATTATTAACACTTCCGATAATTACGCACAAGGTATGTCCGTATTAAACAGTAAATTCGAAATTACTCCATACATACCAGACATAGAACTTAGACAAGGTGTAGTTGGTTGGGCTGGTATGGACCAACAATATGCTGAATTAAAGGAAGTAAATAGAACCGAGCAAATAAAGAAAGGAATGAGAGTGGTTACAAGTAATTATTCATCCATTTTCCCACCAAACATTCCAATAGGAACTGTTCATGAAATTTCATTGAAAAATAAATCAAATTTCCATAAAATTACCCTGAAATTGGCTACAGATTTTAACAGGTTGAATACTGTTTATTGTATTCGAAACAATTACAAAATGGAAATTGATTCTTTGTCGAACCCAATAACTGATGTCTCGCAATGATAGAATTTCTCAGAATTTTCGTAATTGCTGTTGTGCTTGGATTTTTACAATCCTTCATCATTAGTGAAGTAGATATGGGTGTTTGGTTACGACCCATGCCCTATTTATTATTGTTTTTAATCACACCTGTTAACTTCAATCGGTATGGACTATTGTTAATAGCCTTTGTATTTGGAATGTTCATTGATCTTACTTCCGGTACTTATGGAACACATGCAGCAAGTTGTGTAGCCATGGTGTATGCAAAAAACTTTATTGATATTCGTTATGCTGACTTCGATTCATTGAAATTACAAGGTGAAACCTACGTTGGTACTGAAACAAAAGGAATTCTTTACTTTTTCTATTACAGTGCTTCGCTCATCTTCATTCATCATTTCGTATTCTTTTTGTTGGATTATTTTGAATTTGTAAGCTTTTTCAGGATGATCTTATCAACAATAGTGAGTACCATTGGTACTTTTTTGCTCATTTTATTGTTTAAATCGATTATTAAACGTTAAGTATGCAAGACCTATACAAAGACAGATCGAAAGTCTTCGTTATTGTATTTCTGCTTATTTTATCGGTTTTCATCTATAAAGTTGGGAGCCTTCAATTAATGGACGATCATTATGAACAGAAGGCGATTAACAACGCTTTGAACAAAATTACCCTCTATCCTGCTCGAAGTATCCTTTACGACAGAAATGGAAAGGTAATTGCGAGCAATTCGGCCATGTATGATTTGCTTGTATTTCCGAAAGAAGTTAAAAATACAGACCCTAAATTTTTGTGTAATGTATTGAATATTGATACCAGCGAATATCGGAAACGACTATTCGAGGCCACACAAAAATCGAAAAAGCGTCAAAAAAACAATGCTTTTAATAAATCCGCTATTTTTTATTCTGATTTAACCATACAACAATACACTGTTATTAGAGAAAATTTGTTCAGATTGAAGGGATTTTATATTGAACCCAAAACCGACAGAAATTACGAAATTTCGGGGGGTGCTCATGCTTTGGGCTATTTAGGCGAGGCTGCAGAGTCCCTCATCAAAGAAGACCCCTATTATCAGCCTGGAGATTTGGTGGGCATTACTGGAATTGAAAAATACTATGAAAACATTTTCCGAGGTATCAAAGGAATTCGAACTGTTTGGCAGGATAGAACTTACGCCGAAAAAGGTGTGGTAAATAACGACGCATTTAACTTTCCAGCTCAAGCTGGTCCGAATGTTACTTGTGCTTTGGACATAGAACTTCAAAAATATGCAGAACAATTGTTGAGCGGCAAACGCGGAAGTATTGTTGCCATTGAACCTGCCACTGGAGAGGTTTTAACCTTCGTGAACAAACCAGATTACAATCCGAATGAACTGATAGGACAAGAGCGAGGAAAGGCCTTCCGCAGGATGTTGATTGACCCTAAAAAGCCACTTTACAATCGAGCAGTGAAAGGAGTTTATCCTCCAGGAAGTACCGTAAAAACAGTGCTTGCCCTCATTGCAATGCAAGAAGGTGTTCTTGTTCCAGAAACAAAGCATGGCTGTGCTCATGGTTATCATTTGGGTAGTATTACAGTTGGATGTCACCCTCATGGTGGCCCTTTGGATGTTGTTGGATCGTTGAGAATTTCTTGCAATAGTTATTATTGTCAAGTATTTAGGGACATTATCGACAATCCCCGATATAACAATGTTAAAATTGGTTACGAACAATTAGAGAAACATTGGAGAAGTTTCGGATTGGGCTCTCCTACCGGCATTGATTTATTGGGTGAATCTAGTGGAAACATTCCCTCCGTAAAACAATTAAATCGCCGACACGGTGATCGCTGGAAAAGCAGCATGATTATATCTCTGGGAATTGGGCAGGGTGAAATATTGCTTACTCCTCTACAATTGGCAAATGTTGCATGTATAATAGCAAATCGTGGTTATTACTATTCTCCTCATTTGATCAAACAAATCAATGGATTTTTAGATGCAAACTGGATCAAAAAATTCAAAACCCGACACAATACAACCATTGACCAAATCCATTTCGAAACTGTCATTGAGGGGATGTCGCAAGTTACAAAACCGGGCGGGACAGCCTTTGGCACAGGCGTGGGAGATATTGAAATTTGTGCTAAAACTGGAACTGCTCAAAATCCGCATGGTAAGGATCACTCCTTATACATTGCATTTGCACCAAGAGTAAATCCGAAAATTGCCATTGCGGTGATTGTTGAAAACGGTGGTTTCGGTGCTACCTGGGCAGCCCCAATAGCCAATTTGTTGATTGAAAAATATTTAAAACCAACCACTGAACCCGCGAACCCTGGAATGCGTGATCGAATGTTAAAAGCCGTTTTAGAACCACAATGAGTAGTAGAAATTACAAATACAACAATCTTGAAAGTGGCGGGAAAATAGATTTTATCGCGTTTTTACTCTATTTACTACTGGTACTCATTGGTTTGATCAATATATATTCTGTTACTTCAGATGTAAATCAAGTTGGATTTGCATTAAGTGGCATTGCAACGAAACAAATCATTTGGATTGGAGGCGCAGTATTGATTATTTTAACGGTGATCTTTGCCAACGTTGTCATCATTGATTATTTCTCTTATTACGCTTACATGATTGCCATTTTCTTAAACATTGCCGTTCTCTTTTTGGGTCGAAATGTAAATGGTGCTAAATCTTGGTTTGGATTTGGAGGGGTCGGTATTCAGCCTTCAGAATTTGCAAAAGTTGCAACTGCACTCGCTTTGGCTAAATTTTTGGGGACATACGGTGTCAAATTCAAAGGGTGGAAAAACATCCTCATTTCTGTAGGTATTTTCTTGCTTCCCATGCTCATCATTTTAGTACAAAATGATACTGGTAGCGCTTTGGTATTCACCTCATTCTTTTTGGTCTTATATAGAGAAGGAATGCCGGGATATTTATTGGTTTCGGCTATTTGGTTGGGAATTTTAGCTATTTTGGCCATCATTTTTGGAAGTTATCACATTTCAATGGGTTACCTTTATGGTACCATTTTGGGCTTATCGAGTATCATTATCTATTTTACCCGAAAAAATAGATCCATTGCTCTGGTAGTGGCATTGGTTTCTTTGATTAGTGTGGGATTTAGTGCTTCCGTAGGTTTGGTTTATAACAGCGATAGCGTATTGAAACCATATCAAAAAGACCGTATTGAAATTGTTTTGGGCATCAAAGAAGATAAACGTGGTATGGGATACAACTTGGAACAATCGAAAGTTGCCATTGGTGCTGGGAGACTTTTTGGCCGCGGATTTCAAAACGGCACGCAAACCAAAATGGGATTTGTTCCAGAGCAACATACCGACTTTATTTTTTGCACCATTGGTGAAGAATGGGGCTTTTTTGGTGTCATTATTTTCTTTTCGATTTATGTTGGACTACTCATCCGACTGGTCTTTCTGGCTGAGCGTCAAACCGATACTTTTGGTAGGGTCTTGGGTTACAGCGTTGCCTGTATCATGTTTTTCCACTGGTTCGTGAATATAGGAATGACCATCGGTATCATTCCCGTAATCGGAATTCCTCTCCCATTTATTTCTTTTGGTGGATCGAGTATGTGGGCCTTTACCTTGCTCTTATTCCTCTTTTTAAGAGTTGATCAAGTAAGAAAATAAGTTGGTTTCAACCTCTTATTTTGTATTATTGTATTCCAATTGAAATATGAACAAATATTTGTTGTCTGCCATTGCCGTTTGTGCTTTTGCATGTGGTGAAAAATCAACCGAAACTGAAGTACTTTTTGAGAAAATTGATGCCGCTCATTCAGGTATTGATTTTGTCAATCAGGTTCCTGAAAACGATACCCTCAATCAATTTACCTACCATTACCTTTTCAATGGTAGCGGTGTGGCTGTTGGTGATATCAACAACGATGGTCTGCCCGATTTGTATTTCTCAGGCAATGCTACGTCTTCAAAATTGTACTTAAACAAAGGGGATTTCAAATTTGAAGACATTACTCAAAAAGCTGGTGTGGGAACCAAAAATTGGATCAGTGGTGTGTCTTTGGCCGACGTGAATAATGATGGATTTTTGGATATTTATGCGTGCGCATCTGGTCCCTCAAAAAACATCGAAAACAAACGAAATTTATTGTTTATCAATAATCAAAACGGAACTTTTACGGAATCAGCCAAAATTTGGGGTGTAGATGACCCAGGAAATGCCACTTGTGCTTCCTTTTTTGATATGGACAACGATGGCGATTTGGATTTCTACCTCGGCAACCATGACGATCAATATTTTTCGGATATCAATGTTCCTTTTTCAAGGAATTTAAACCTAAATGTTCACTCTCAACAACATTTGTTCAGAAACGACGGTCAAAAATTCACCGATATTTCAGAAGAATCAGGCATCAAAGCTATGGGGTATTGCCTGAGTGCCACGCCTAGCGATTTTAACAACGATGGTCTCGTTGATTTGTATGTTTGCAATGACTACCATGTTCCTGATTATTACTACATCAACAAAGGAAATGGACAATTTACAGAAGCAAACGCTGCCCAATTTAAACATACTAGCAACAATTCTATGGGTAGCGATGCCGCCGATGTGAACAATGACGGTTGGTTAGATTTGATTACCCTCGACATGCTCCCTGAATCGCCGAAACGCTTCATGACATTGATGGGACCAAAAGACTACGATTTTGTGACGGTTGCTGAAAGAAACGGCTACGGGAAACAATACATGAAAAATGCCCTGCAAATGAACATGGGACAAGGGAATTTCTCTGATTTGTCATATTTGTACGGTGTAGCTAGAACCGATTGGAGTTGGTCGCCATTGTTCTGTGATTATAATGATGATGGATTCGTGGATTTGTTTATTTCCAATGGCTATTACCGTGATGTGACAAATTTAGACTTTGTGACCTACCAAAATCGCAAAAAAGAGCAAGAAGGAAAAGAGGTTTCTCACAAAGAAGTTTTGGATATGTTGCCCTTTGAAAAACTTCAAAACTACTTGTATATCAATCATAAAGGACAATCGTTTACCAACGAAGCAAACAATGTTGGACTTACCGATGCCACTTTGAGCACAGGTTCGGCTTACGGCGATTTGGATGGCGATGGCGATATGGATTTGGTGCTTTGCAACCAAGGTGAACAGCCTTTTATTTATAAAAACATCAAAACTTCAGGGAATTTTGTCAATTTTAAATTCAAATCTTCTAAAAATTTAACCTCCATTGGTGTTAAAGTTATTGTAGAAGACGACAGTTCTAAAAGATTGTTTGAAAACAACTTATCCAAGGGATATCAAAGTTCATCGGAAGCAACAATCCACGTTGGTTTGGGAGATAGAACCTCCATTAAAAAAGCCACGTTTGTGATGGGTAATGGCAAAACACTGTCCCTCGAAAAAATTGATTTAAACAAATCAATGATCATTAACTTAGATGAATTTGGGGGGACAAATGGTCTGCAATTGTTGGCTGATTTACACAAAAACACTGGTTCCAAATTGTTTACTGACATTTCTGAAACATTGCTTTTCAAACACAGTGAAGTTGAAACCCCAGATTTTAAAAGGGAACCTTTGATTCCTCATCGATACACCATGCAAGGTCCTGGTATGAGCTCCGGTGATGTGAATGGTGATGGATTAGACGATGTTTTTGTGGGAAATGCGGCGCAAAGTTCGGGTTCTACCCTGTTCATTCAAGATCAATCTGGAAAGTTCAAAGCCAGCGGTTCTCAACCTTGGAAGAATTTGAAAGCTGATGTTATGGGAAGTTTGATTTTCGATGCCGATAATGATGGCGATAATGATCTTTATGTTGCAGTTGGCGGTTCTGAATTTGGCTGGCCTTCCAACAATTATAAGCATTCATTGTATATAAACGATGGAAAAGGGAATTTCAAAGACAATTCAAACAACCTTCCAAATGTAAATTGCAGCGGTAGTTCGGTTGCTGCGGGTGATTACGACAACGATGGTGATTTGGATTTGTTTGTTGCTGGAAGGGTTTTGCCAGGTTATTATCCAATGATGGAAATAAGAAGTTATCTTCTTAAAAATGAAGGTGGTAAGTTTGTAGATGCGACCGAAAAAGACGCTCCAGATTTGCAAATGCCTGGAATGATTACTTCTGCAATATTTACAGATTACAATGGAGATCATCAGCTTGACTTGGCCATTGTTGGCGAATATTTACCCTTGGTTTTCATGAAAAACAATGGAGGAAAATTCACAGTTGCTTTGGATGAAACCGGCACCAAAGATTACTCTGGTTGGTTTAATAGCATTTTGCCGATTGATATTGAAAATGATGGTGACATGGACTATGTAATTGGAAATAAGGGGCACAATAGCTTCTTGAATGCACGATCTGGATTCCCAGTTTCGATTTATTGGGCGGATGTTGACAAAAACGGACGTGACGATATTTTCATGAGTTATACCCAAGACGGTAACGAATATCCTGTTACGCTCCTAGATGAAATGGCAATGGCCTTCCCAGGATATTTGAGCAAGAAATTCACGAATTACATTGATTTTGGTGGTAAAACAATGACGGAAGTATTTGGAGAAGATAATTTGAAACAACACAAGTTGTTTGCAAATGATTTCAGTCACCTGCTTGCAGTTAATAACGGTGGAACATTCACCATGACTGCACTTCCCTGGTTGTCGCAATCGGCCCCAATTTTCGGCATGGCCGCAATGGATGTCAATTCAGACGGATATGACGACATACTTTGTATTGGGAACAACAGTTACAACAGGGTTACCCATGGTCCTGACGACGCATTGAACGGTTGTATTTTGATCAATAAGGCGGGCCTGCTCTCCTATTCTGACGGATTAGAAAACGGATTTTATGTTCCTCATGATGGACGATCGCTGATTACTTTCAGCAATGCGCAGAGAGAGATTTCGCTTGTGGCATCTGAGAACAACCGCACTGTGAAGGTTTTCAAAGCAACAGGAAAACTGAGTTCGGTGAAACCACCAAAGGGAGCAGTTTCAGCGGTTGTAGAATTGGTATCTGGTCAGAAAAAAGTGGTTTATATTGGATACGGAAGTGGGTATTTATCAGGCAGTTCACCTGCGGTTATCCAAAATTCGTCAACAAAATCAATTATTTTTTACAATAACAAGGGACAAATATTGAAATAATCACATTTTTCATTTATATTTGCACAAAATTCAAAGTTATGGGTGTTACTAGACTTAAAAGAAAAGAAGCTAAAAACCGTGCAAGAAGCACGCAAAGAGTATTGGATATCAAGCGTTTAAAAGAGTATGTTAAAGTAGCATCTCCTTACAAAGAAGTATCTGGTATCATTCTTGAAGACCAAGTAAAAGCTTAATTAGATTTAATCTATAGAACGAAGGCCATCAATTTGATGGCCTTTTTTTTGCGTTATTTGCCCCGTTTTTGCATTCAAAGATTCATTCCTGATAATAATCATTTTTTTTAGTGCCGAATCCGTTAAATTTGATGCATATTTTCCCCAATTATGAAATTTACCTTTTCATCACTCGCCATTGCACTCCTGCTTTTTCAAAGTTGTAGTCAAAAAACCGATAAAGTCATTCTAAAAAACGACATACTCAGCGATTGTAATAAAGCCATTCAAAATGCCATTGTGGTCGATCACGTTTCGGCTCCCGTTGGTGCCAGAAGGTATTTTTACGCGTCTATCGCTGCCTATGAATCCCTCGTTCCCTTCTATCCCTCCCAAAAATCTTTGGTTAAACAACTTCATGGGCTCAAAGAACTTCCAACGATCGATACAAGCAAAGGCTATTGCCTTGATTTGGTTGCACTTGCAGCCCATACTACCGTCTCTAAAATTGTGGTTTACAAGGAAGATTCCATCAATAGCTACAGAAAAAGAATGCTCGATTGGTACGAAAATCAACTTCCCTCATCCACATTCAAAAACAGCATCTCTTGGGGGGATTCTGTAGGTGTTGCCATCGCAAAATGGTCGAAATCTGATTCATTTTCTTATTTTAGGGGGAGGGACTTTTACCTTGCTAAAACGGAACCTGGTTTCTGGACACCCACTCCATCGGAATTCAAACAAGCGGTTGAGCCTATGTGGGGACATATCCGAACCGCAGTAGTTCCATTAAAGCCGGGAATGGGCGACGCAACTTATGGTATCCGTTATGGAAACGAACCCTTCGGAATCAAAATAACAAAGATTTGTAACGATCCAGACAGCATCAGAAAGCATCAAACACCCAATTATTGGTTTCAATTTTCATTGGCTGAACCTTTTGCTCGATCAAAATCTAGTCGCTTCTACTCACTTTGCCAAGAAGTCTATGATGTCTCAAAAACCTTAGATTCAGCTCAACTCAGAATCGCTAAATATTGGGACGACAATCCCAACAGCACAGTCCATTACGGACATGCCACAATTAGCGTGTTGAAAGTATCTCCTGCAGGACATTGGCTTGGGATTTTTTCTAGTGTTGCGAAACAAAAAAAATACACTCTCATTCAATCAGCCGAAGGAATGGCTTTGCTTTCATCGGCCATTCACGATGCATTTGTAACGTGTTGGAAAGTAAAATATGAAACAGAATATGTTCGTCCAGTAAACGCTGTGAGAGAGCTCATCGACTCATCTTGGTTGCCAGTAATTGAAACTCCAAGTTTTCCAGAATATCCGAGTGGACACAGTGTGGTTTCCAGTTCTGCGGCAACCGTGCTCACCAAAATTTTTGGGGAATTTGAATTTACCGACAGCACTGAAAAGGAATTTGGACTTGGTGTGCGCACCTTCAAAAATTTTGATGAAGCCCGAAATGAAGCCTGTGTTAGCCGACTTTTCGGTGGCATTCACTTTATCGACGCCATTGAAAAGGGAAAGCTCTTGGGCAACAAAGTTGGCGAAACCATTCTTAACAGATTGGTTACCAGGAATTGAGTATATTTGTATCAATGCATGTGCTGACTTTGACTAAGAACAAATTTTTTCACTTATTAATCCTTCCATTTTTATTGGTCTTTTCAAATTCTTTGAAAGGACAGAAAATTATCAGTTTTGTGGGAAAAGGCCGTGTCTATGCTCAAAAAATTCATGGTGATTATTTATACATGATGCTTGGGGCAGACAATGCACTAAGAAGTGATTTATACAGGGTAAAACTTCCAAATGGAGAGCCAGAGCCTTTAGATACAGCCATATATTATGGACAATCTGTTCGAATGACTGATAGTGGTGTTTTTTACATTTCCTTCAAATACGATGCAAATGGTAATGATGGCAGACATTTCCTCAATTATTTCTCTTTTTCCAAAAATGCAAAAGTCTTTTCAAAGGAAATTAATTTGTTTGTTCAACATCCAAACCGAACAAAACCAAGTTCCCCAAATTTCATTAATAACAAGTTTTATATCAGTGCATTTTACAACAATAACAATTGTATTTGGGAAAGTGATGGGACCGAATCAGGAACAAAAATTATTTTAAAAAGTGAACTAGACCTCAGTTATTATCAATTTTTCTTAAACAAGCCAATTGTAATTTCTTACTTTGGAAATGATCAAATCTTACTCGATCACAATAACAAACAAATCTTTAAATACAAAGCCACTGCATTGAATAAATTGGCATTTTTCCATAACAGCAATGATGTATGTATCCTTTCAATGAATGGAAGAAAGTTGATTCGTGTAACAGAACAATATCAAATTGATTCCTTATCATTCGCTATCAAGGGATTTAGAACTTTTTATGTTTCCTATTCGAATGACAGTATGATCACTGGATACAACCAAGTATCGGGAAAACCTTACACATTCAATTTGAAAATCGTTCCTCCTTTTACCTACGACAGCGTCCCCCCATCTCAATTTCTTCAATCAATAGGAAAAACCGAATTGGACAAAACTAATCGTCAGTTCATGTCGATTTGGAGTATGAAGCATGGCGTTGAAATGGCTTTTGCGCCCAGGTTCGATAGTATCCGACTCATTAAGGATTTATTTCCAGGGTACAATTCTGGGATACGGAAAATTCAAGGTACACAGTTTGATATCATATCAATCTTGACAAACAAAAATATGGCTTACTTTATTGGCAGCAATGGTTCAGACAAAAAGTATTATGTGTACTCCACCGACGGCATCTCAATGAAAAGTCATTTTCCGATTGATATTTCGCGCGACATGACTCAGCTAATAGGTATGAATGATCGTTATATCGTGTGGAGTTACTTCATTCAAGACTCACTTTTTATTGAAAATAGAAATTTATATCAAATTGACTCACAACCTCCTTTTAAATATTTTAAAAATGACAATCATTCAAAAGATGGTGAGTGGTTGAGAACCGTTACCAAGGTTTCAACAAATTCTCAATTCTTTGATTGGGGGATTAGTAAAACTATTTATAGCAATGCTGTAAAAAGCGACAAATTTGGAAATGTATTTACAAGTGCCAGCTTCAAACAATCTTCAGGCTATGGTTACTATTATTTGCTTCATTCTGATACAAATGTATTTCATCAGATAAAGGGTGATAAATTCATTGTGAAATATGATTCACTTGGAAATCTTTTATGGAATTTTTCATTTGGGAATTACAAAGATTGGAACCAAGAAAACTATGGATTTGATATTGACAATCAAGGCGATGTAATTGTATCAAGCAAATATTTAAACGATCTTTTTCTAGATACACTTAACCTTAAAAGTAACCTAACCAAGTTCTATGCCTTTAAATTAAACGGCAAAACAGGAAAATTAATATGGGTAAATGAATTTTTGGTGAGTAGTTCATTCAGTTTGGATCATAAACAAAAAATCACAATTGACAATGAAGACAACATTTATGTGAGTTTCCTTTTTTCAAATGGAATTGCCAATATTGGCAGCATTCAACTGAATTCCAATTTAAGTCCCGCAAATGCCATTCTCAAAATCGATAAAGATGGCAACAATATTTGGGCAAAATGCACTGAAACACCTTGGAACGACAAATATGGCTCTAGCAGAGACATGGTGTATGATTCAGTCAATCAATGTGTTTATGATTTAATTGGACAAGGCGCATACAACTGGATTTCGTCATGTAAATATTCCGATTTCAGGAGCATTGTGCACAAAATTAATAAAGACGGAGAATTCACTGAAGTTCAAAAAATAGAAGGTGACGATTTAAATGGCTCGACCGTCATGACAACAACAAAGAATAATTCCATTTTTGTGAGTGGCTTTTACAGAGGCGATTTATCAATGGCACCCTTTTCTCTTAGAAGCCTTTATGATAAAAACATTGGGTGTAACAAATGGGAAGAATTTCATGGAACCATCAATGTTAAAAATGGAGAGGCATTAAATTTTAGGGGTTCCCCAAATTCCCAATTCTACCCATTCGATATTTGTTCTGATAATCGCTATGTTTATATTTTAGGGTGCAGTCCTGTAATGAATGAAAGATTTTTTACATTAGGTATTCGTCGTTACACACACTTTGGTCGTTTGGTTGGAAAACGCAATTTAAAAGATTGTTATTCGTATGATCCTTTTGATTTTAACAATGATTACAACATTGATTTGAATGGAAATTCTCACTTTATCATTTCGATGAACTCGAACGCCTCCCGCATTTCACCTTTTGATAATTTCATACCCAATTATGAGGGATTTTCAGTTTACAGATTACTGAAAGATTTAGACTGGATTGAAGAACCTCCAGTGAACGAAAAAGAAGTACTTTCAGGTATTGTTGTTTCACCAAATCCAGCAAATGATCAGATACAATTGCAATTTAACAATCCATTGGATTATTCCAAGTTGTTCATTTACAATGCTGTTGGTCAGTTAGTTCTAAAAAGCGACATCACTTCAGACATCTATCAAACGATTTCCATTTCTCAGTTGAGTGGAGGAATTTACACCTTGCAAATTCAGGGGAAATCCAATTTTTCCACTAAAATCATGGTCCGATAAATCTGTTTACTCTGTTATTTTAAAATTCTGGCGTTCCAATAAATCTCATCTGTTTTCTTATACAAACCATTCTGAATCCAACAAAGCTTCTTTCTTCATTTTGTGGGATGATGGTTCTGCTACCAACAGTACATGCTGCTTCTGGAAAGTTCCACGCTCCACCTTTAACAATGTATCCCTCAATAGACGGAAGTTGCATTATATGATTCCAATACGCTTTTACCTTTATAGGAATTGAAGAACTTGCAACAAGATGTTTCACATTTTTCACTGATTCTTTTGTAGTTGTCCATTCTGCCACATTGCCTTGCATGTTGTAACATCCTGCATCGTTCGGTAGATACGATTCCACGGGTGCTGAATAAAGGAATCCATCAACCATAAAATCGTGATTTGCTGGTCGAAAATTCGCAATATAAATTCCTTCTGCATTTCGCAAATAATTGTTTTTTACTGGAGATCCCGAAGATTTTTTGATGGGTTTTTCTGCCAAAACAGAAGCGGCTCTCTCCCATTCTTGCTCGGTTGGCAATCGATATATCATATTTGGGGGAACAACTTTTGATTTTGAAATTATTTCTTGATTTTCAGTGTACCATTCGCAATATTTCGATGCTTGAATTTGTGAAACACATACTACGGGATAATTGTTGTATGCCTTATGGATAAAGTAATAA
>CAZYBT010000029.1:0-7084 GCA_964645755.1 uncultured Rhizobium sp. | reverse complement strand
TCACCCATTGGCTCGTTATAAGTCATCGAAAAATCTGAAATCCATGCGTTGGTATTCGGAAAAATAGAAACCCCTTTAAACGTAATTTTACGATTATTCAATTTTAGAAGCCAAAAATCCATCCATGTGGTGATGGTACTTTTTGAATTTGCCCATTTTTTTGCACTGATAGAATCGTCAGAAATTAACCATTCAGCAAAAGCATTGATGTATTCAACAGATTGAAATTTGAAGTTTTTAACGATATCAGGACGTTGTTTTTCCATAATTTTCTGAATACAATCATCAACAAAATCTCTGTATTCTTTGTTGCTTACTTCGTGTTTCGAAATGAGAAAAGAAGGTCCCGTAACATTATTTTCTTTTCGATAAACTTGATTGGCATTTAAATGAAATTGAACAAATTGACTATCATGAAAATCCAAAAGTTCCATTTGATCAAAATTTGAGACTCTCACACCAGTTGGATAAATTTGGCATAAATAATGGACCCTATTGGAATCATTTATAGCACGTTGTGCTCCAGAAATATAACTCCAATTTTTGTCAGACTTGAAATTTTCATCACTTTTTTGCGCCTGATTGGCACCTATCAATGAAAAAGTTGCAATAAATGCAAAAAACAATCTAAGGTCTATTTGAATGTGTAATGATTTTTGAAACATACCAAGCATAACGGATTAATCGTTTTTATATTGTTTGTTTGTTGATGATTCATATTAAATTAGCTTCCCTTATAATTTTGATAGACAACAAAATGACGAAAAAAAGACGTTGAAAAAGTTATAAAAATCAATCAGAAAAATGGATAAATGAACACAATAAAATCTTGCAATTAATTGAATGAAGTAGCATGAACTCTGACTTTATCCCTCAAAGTAGAATTTTTATCAACGCTAAATTTTAGAACATCATGTTTCAATAGTTGACCAATCTGTTCTTTTTTGAGGGACATTTCCTTTTGTGAATGGTTCAATCTGTGTTTTTATCAAGCATTTAACAATATGTTTGAAGCTTTAAAACTTGAAAATAAAAACCAGAAAAACTTATGAAAATGAAGAAAACAATTTATTTATGTGCAACTCTTGCCACATTGTTCATCGCTTGTCAAAAGGAAAATCAACCAGTAACAAAATCAACCAGAGAACTTTTGATTGAAAAGAAATGGTATTTAAAAGCCATCACTGTCACCCCAGCTTTGATGGGCATGACCAACCTTTATGACAGCCTGATTCCTTGTCAAAAAGACGACATCTTCACATACCGAAGCACTGGCAAACAAGAAATCGATGAAGGGCCATTGAAATGTTCTACAAATAAGCCTCAAATAGATACTTCCACAACCTGGAAACTCGAAAACAACAAATTGATTACAGCGATCACTTTTGGAACTCAAATATTCAGGGATACAATGAATGTTGTAGCCATTGATGACCGAAATCTTGAGTTGGGAGCTTCGTATAAATTTGGAAATGACCTTTACAATTATCTTTACAAATACGAAACGAGATAATGTCCCTCAAAAAACGAATGATTGAATCGCTAAAAATGCCCTCAAAAATTTCGAGGGCATTTTTTATGTTACAAGGTTTTGATTTTGAAAAGATGAATTTGTGGATTCTCGACATTTATTTACCACCATCAATTACCATTAAAACCCCATTTTTTGAAATTTGACGGTAGATTTGGGAGGAATCTAAATAGCTGCCTTTAATAAGATAAATGTACAAACCATCTTGTACAAATTCACCCATGTATGTCCCATCCCAAGGTCTATCTAAAGATTGATCACGCACCAGACATTCTCCCCAACGACTAAAAATACTGAAGGTAGCATCCTTCAATGGACAATTGAAAACGGGTTTCCATGAATCGTTTTTACTAAGGCTACCCCGAGGTGAAAACGCATTTGGAACATAAAAATAGCAATCACATTTTTCAACTTTAATCTTAATTGTGTCAATGATACTGCCACATTGATTCCAAGTTTTTAGAATTTTAATCGCATGAGTATCCATCTCAATTAAAGGATTTGTGTTTCCATCTTCCCATAAATAGTTGTATTTAATTTTATTTGATTGAGATCCATCTATCATCAGCGACTGTCCCTCACAGACTGACCAATCTTTTTTCAATTTTGAAATTGGGGCTGAATCTTGAGTAAAAATGAATGTATCTTTAAAAACACCGCATTTATTCTCAATTGAAACCATGAATTTTCCAGGCGAACTGAATTTCCTGATCCAATTTGTATCTCCATTTTCCCAATGAATCGTGGTTTTAAAGGCTGATTTAAATTCAATGAGATGATTGAATAATGGATTACAAAAAAGTGAATCTTGAATTTTTGAAAAAATTGGAGGATCTAATGATGTAATAAGGATTGTATCGAATCTAGCACCACATTTATTGTAAGTTTTCACCCAGTATTGACCCGGATTTAGAATCATTTTAGTGGATGCCACATCTCCATCGCTCCATAAATACTGATAATCTGAATTTTGAACATTTAATATTACAGAATCTTTGGTATTATTACATAATTCGTGCGTCTTTGGCAAGATACTTTTATTGTTAAAAATACAACCTGTATTACAAGAAATGGTAGATTCCAAAGGAATATCCAAAACATCCAATTGAGTATTCACAAGACCGTTGAATGCGTCCACATCCACTTTTTTTTGTACCTTTATGAAATTCATTGTTTTAATGTTGGGATCTTGCAATGGATTGAAGGCACATGCCGATGGCTGACAAGGATTGGTTAATAAAAACGACAAACTTAAAAACTGATAGTTTTCAAAACCTGAAAACAACAAACCACCTGTATGACTTCTAACAACATTTCTTCTATCGGATGATTTGTTTAAAATAATGTTGTTGCTGAAAAATGCTACTTGAGACAATACTTTACCACTCGTATCGAGCGAAATTACATATTGCCCGCCTTCTTCATTGTTTAATTTGTAGGAACCCGAAGAAATCCAAATTTGATTATTGTCCCAAAAAATCGAATTACGTAAATCATCATCATAACCTATTGCTTTTTGCCACAAAATATTTCCATTCCTTGATATTTTTACAATATAACTTTTACCCCCATAATTGGTAAAAGTATCAATTACTTTTCCAACTGCATAAATTTCATCATGATCGGACACTACCACATCATAAAAATTGCTATGAAATTGACCATTTAAAGTAAAACACTGATTGACTCTACCCGATTCAGTTATTTGCATGAACAATGGTGAATATTTGCCGCTATCATTGTAATAAGTATCCCCTACAATTGTAAAAATTGAATCTCTTTTGGTTATTCTTCTTACAAAATTAGATCCTTCTATTTGAAAAAACTTGGCCCATTTTTTATTTCCGGAGGAATCATAAAAAAGTGCCACAGATGTTGATCTATTCGTTTCCTGAGAACCAGCATTCCCTAAGATAAAAACATTAGAGTTTTCATCAATATAAATATCGCTAAAATCAGATAAATTATGAATACTATTAGAAAGAAATGGAGTTTTTTGAGACCAAACAATATTCCCAGCATTGTTCATTTTCACAAGTACAGATGATCCAATGCAGTATGGATTACAACCCTCCACGCAATTGATTAACACAAAACAACCACCACTGATTGTTGATTGAATAGATACTCCCTGGTCAGTGAATTTTGTTCCTAGGGACTTAGAAAATAATAATTTCCCCGTATCATTTAATTTTGCAACCAAACACTCTTGATTGTTTGAATATGTAGTTGCAGCCCCCACCACCCAATATCCTCCAGTTGGGCAAGGACTAATAGCATTTGACCAAATTTGTTTAAATGCTGTACCAACTAATTTAAAATTGAAGCTTTTTGATTTTGTGGGTGGTGAACAAATAGCATTCTGAGCATAAGTTGAGATGGTTGTTAAGCACAATAAAACCATAAAAAGAACTGATTTTTTCGATATAACAACAGTTTTCACCATGAATTGAAATACAATATAAGTTGTATCGCTAAAAATTCCAAATCATTAATCAATAAATCAATTAGATATAAAATGTTCAACTTTTCTTTTGGGGAAAAAGTTTAATATGTAAAAGGATAATATATTATTCATCCGCTAGATGTAGGTTTACCTCATGCATACAACATACTATAAACATCTTCAAGTTAAGTAACTTCATGTTAACTAAACATAGAATGTTAAAATATACTTTGTACATAAATAAGGAACATGATCTGTAATTTTTGATAAATGAATGATCAAAAAATGTAACGATGGCAACCAAATAAAAAAGAACAGTTTAAATCCTCTTTTCATACCCTTAACTGATTCAAATCAAACCTTTATTCGCGAAAAGAATTGAGTTCTACTTTTCAAGAAACGAGGGCGTCAAGTTGGTTGAAAATTCGATGATCCTTAAATCCATCGTTAATAAACGATCAATTATGACAGCGCAGCAATTTGAACTTTTAAATTCTCGATTTTCGTCAATGCATCATTTTTCTTTTGTTGTTCCTTGGCTACAACATCCGGATGTGCATTTGCTACGAATTTTTCATTGAGCAACTTCTTGTCTACCGATCCAATAAATCCCTCCAAATAAGTAATTTCTTTTTGAAGTTTCTCAATTTCTTCTGCCTTGTTGATTTCAATATTCAAAATTACTTTAACTTCAGAAGTGCCTGATATAAAGACAACTGCATTTGAAGAATCAGTTTGTTCGAAATGTAAATCTATGTTCGATAATTTTACAATTAACGCTTGATATTGAAGTACTTCATTTGAAGGTTTTGCCATGTAAACTTCTAATTTTTCTTTTGGCGACAACCCTTTTTGACTTCGAATATTACGGATTTCAGAAACAAATTGTATTGGCAAATCCAAGTTTTCTGAGGATTCTTCTGTTGAAGTAGGATAATTGCTAATGGTACAAGCAACGCTTCCATCTTCAGCAAATGCTTGATAAATTTCTTCTGTTATGAAAGGCATGTAAGGATGAATTGCCTTCATGAGCGTTTGGAAAATTTCTTGGGTTTCAATTTTAGCAGCATGAGAAATTTTTTCTCCAAAGTGTGGTTTCACCACTTCCAAGAAAACACTACAGAAATCATCCCAAATAAGTTTGTATAAATTCATCAAAGCATCACTCAATCTGAAAGCTGCAAAATGTTCTTCATTCTCAGCAATGACTTTGGCAATCTTTGATTTCATCAAGGCGATACCCTGCGCTTCATAATGACGCATATCTGTGTCAATAGTTTCAAATCCATTCACCAAACGGAAAGCATTCCAAATTTTGTTACAGAAATTTCTTCCTTGTTCAATTTGTGATTCATCAAATAAAATGTCATTTCCAGCTGGAGAACATAATAACATACCCAAACGAACAGCATCTGCACCATAATTGGCAATTAAATCGAGAGGATCGGGTGAATTACCCAAACTTTTGCTCATTTTACGACGTTGCTTATCCCTCACAATTCCTGTATAGTACACGTTTTTAAATGGCAATTCTTTTTTATACTCATACCCCGACATGATCATTCTCGCTACCCAGAAGAACATAATTTCAGGTGCAGTTACCAAGTCGTTGGTTGGATAATAGTAGTCTAATTCTTCTTTGTGTGCAGGATCAAATCCGTCGAACACAGAAATTGGCCATAGCCAACTACTGAACCAAGTATCCAAAACATCTTCGTCTTGGCGAATTTCTGAAATTTGAGTTTGGATACCTTTGTTTTGAAACAATTGTAAGGCTTCTTCCCCATTTTTTGCCACAACAAATTCACCAGAAGGTGCATACCACGCAGGAATGCGATGTCCCCACCAAAGCTGACGAGAAATATTCCAATCGCGGATATTTTCAATCCAATGTTTGTAAGTATTCTTTAATTTTTCAGGATAAAATTTAATATCATCGTTTATTACCGATGAAAGCACTTCAGGATTCTTTTTCATGAATTCCTGCATATTCAGGAACCATTGCGTGCTAATTTTGGGTTCAACAACAGCATCTGTTCTTTCAGAAAATCCAACGTTATGGGTATAATCTTCGGTATTGATAAGTAAACCTTGATTTTCAAGTTCTTTCACCCACAGTTTACGGGCTTCAAAGCGATCTTTGCCAATAAACAACTCACCCTGTTCAGAAATTGTACCATCGTCATTTAAGGTATCATAAACAGGTAAATTGAATTTCAAACCGATTTCATAATCGTGTATATCGTGTGCAGGAGTAACTTTCAAGACACCAGTACCAAATTCAATTTCAATGTAATCGTCGGAAATAATCGCAACTTCACGATTAATGAGAGGCACACGTACTTTTTTACCAATAAGATGAGCATAACGTTCATCGTTTGGATTCACGCAAACGGCAACGTCACCGGCAATTGTTTCAGGTCTAGCAGTAGCGACTTCCAAATGTCCCTCAAAATCAACCCCATCATATTTCACATAATACAATTGATCTTTAACTTGTCTGAAAATCACTTCTTCATCGCTCAAAGTTGTTTTACCTTGAGGATCCCAGTTCACCATTTTTGTTCCACGATAAATAAGTCCTTTGTTATATAGGTCAATAAAAACCTCAATCACCGCATCAGACAATTTGGGTTCCATGGTGAAACGGGTACGGCTCCAGTCGCAGCTGGCACCAAGTTTTTTCAATTGATCAAGGATGATTCCACCATATTTTTCTTTCCAATCCCAAGCGTGTTTCAAAAACTCATCACGTGTAAGATCCGATTTTTTAATCCCTTGAGATTCGAGTAATTTCACAACTTTAGCTTCAGTTGCAATACTCGCATGATCTGTTCCTGGTACCCAACAAGCATTGAATCCTTGCATTCTAGCTCTACGAATGAGCACATCTTGAATGGTGTTATTCAACATATGTCCCATGTGCAAAACTCCAGTTACATTTGGAGGAGGGATAACGATTGTATACGGGGTACGGTGATCAGGTTTACTTTCAAAGAACTTTTGAGAAAGCCAATACTGATACCATTTATCTTCTATTTCTGAGGGATTGTATTTAGAGGAAATTTCCATTATTGCAAAGGTACATTTTTTCAATTGTTGAATAA